>JBJTPO010000581.1:0-1392 GCA_046075145.1 Planctomycetota bacterium | reverse complement strand
CCGATGAGACGCGGTCGGCGGAGCTCGGCCGGGTGCACACGCTTCGGCAGCAGTGGGAGCGGAAGGGGCAGGACGTGTTTCACGCCCTGGCCGACTTCGTGGCGCCGCGAGCGAGCGGCCGGGCCGACTACATCGGGGCCTTCGCCTGCACCGCCGGCCACGGCTGCGACGCGCTCTGCCGGAGGTACGACGCCGACCACGACGACTACTCCTCGATCCTAGCCAAGGCCGTGGCCGACCGGCTGGCCGAGGCGTTCGCGGAGTGGCTCCACGCGAGGGTGCGGCGGGAGTGGGGCTACGGCCTGGAGGAGAGCCTCTCGGCCGAGGATCTGATCGAGGAGCGGTATCGCGGGATCCGGCCCGCCCCCGGCTATCCCGCCTGCCCGGACCACACCGAGAAGCGGGCCCTGTTCGCCCTGCTCGACGCCGAGCGAGCGACGGGGATGACGCTTACGGAGAGTTGCGCGATGATGCCGGCGGCGAGCGTGAGCGGGCTGTATTTTGCCCATCCGGAAAGCCGATACTTCGCGGTGGACCGGATCACGCGGGAGCAGGTCGAGTCATACGCGGCCCGCAAGGGGATGCCGGTCGCCGAGGTCGAGCGGTGGCTGGCTCCGAACCTCGGCTACGACGCGTAGCCCGTCCGACCGGTTTCATGGCCCGCACCCGCCGGATCATCCTCGACACCGGGCCCGTCGCCGTCGGCCCCGAGGCCACGAGCCTGCTCGTGGGGCGGTTCCTCGAGCATGTCCGCCACGAGCGGGGCCTGGCGGCCAACACCCAGGCCGCCTACGCCCGCGACCTCCGCGACTTCGCCGCCTGGCTCGCGGGCCGGGCGGCCGGCTCCCTCACCGTGCGCGACCTCGGCGACTACCTGGCCTCGCTCGCCAGCCGGGGCCTCGCCCGCGCCAGCATCGCCCGCCAGGGGGCGACGCTGCGGACCTTCTACGCTTTCCTCCAGCTCGAGGGGATCGTGTCTGACAGCCCCGCGGAGCTGATCGCTCCGGGCCGCCCCGACGACGCGATCCCCGGCACGCTCTCGCCGGGGCAGGTCGATCGGTTGCTCGCCGCCCCCGACCCGAAGACGGCTGCCGGGCGGCGCGACCGCGCGGTGCTCGAGCTGCTCTACGCCACGGGCTGCCGGGCCTCGGAGGTCTCGGCGATGCGGCTCGACGACGTGCACCTCGCCGAGGCCTTCTGCACTTGCCACGGCAAGGGGAGCAAGGAGCGGGTGGTGCCGCTCGGGAGGCGGGCCGTGGCTGCCGTCTCGACCTGGCTCGAGCACACGCGCGGCCAGTTCGCCGCCCGCGCCGGCGGCCAGCCGGCCTGGGTCGTGCTCTCGGCACGGGGCAACCGGCTCTCCCGGATGCGGATCTGGGAGATCGTGCAGGA
>JBJTPO010000580.1:0-6702 GCA_046075145.1 Planctomycetota bacterium | reverse complement strand
CGAGTCGGCCGATCCACTCGGCCGCAGGCAGCAGCGCCGGCGGCGAGGAGGGCTCCCAGGCGCCGAGATCCTCGAGCAGCCGACGGAAGGGGCCCGTGCCCGCCGCGAGCAGTTCCGCTTCGGCGTCGCTCTCGAGGAGGTGCATCGCCACGGGGAGCCGGCGGCGATCCGCCTCGGCGAGCAGGCGGCGGCCGAGCGGCGCGGCGACGGAGTACGGGGCGTGGGGCGAGATGCCGCAGGCGATACCGGCCGCGGCCAGCCGGTCGAGGTCGGCGGCGATCCGGCGCGGCACGGCGTCGATGGCGGCCGCCCGCAGGCCGAGCCCCTCGCGAAACACGCGGATCGCCGGGCCCGGTCCGGCGTACGCCGCCGGCGGCGCTGCGGTCGCGATCTCGCCGATCGTCGTCACGCCGGCCGCGGCGCTCTCGGAGAGCCCGCGGCGGATCGAGGCGCCGGCGTGCGCCTCGGCGGTATCCGCAGGGCTGGCGTCGGTGTCGCGCGATCGCCGCGTTGCCACCACCCTGCCGATCCACCCGGGCAGGCCGCCGGCCGCTTCGAGTGGTTCGGCAAGCTCCGAAAACTCCAGGTGGGTGTGGGCGTTGACCAGCCCGGGCAGCAGGATCGCTTCGCCGAGGTCGAGCGTCTCGCGCATCGGGTACGGCGGCCGGCCGCCACCGTACGCGGCGAAGCGACCGCGCTCGATCACGAGCCAGGCGTGCTCCAAGGGCGGCCCGGTCATCGGCACGAGCCAGCGAGCCCGAACGACGCGTCGGTCGCAGCTGCGGCAACTCGACGGCTCGGTCACGGCGATGCCGACGCCACCGGCAGCGGCAGGAAGCCGGGCCGTGCGGCGACAGGGGGTGTCACGACCGGTTCCTCTTCGAACAGTTCGTAGAAGACGTTTCGCCGCCGTGGGATCCAACCGAGCTCCGAGATCGCGGCCTTCATCTGGTCGAGCGTGAGATGGTGCACGGTGCCGGCGGCACTGACGACGTTTTCCTCGATCATCAGGCTGCCCATGTCGTTGGCCCCGAACAGGAGGGCGAGTTGGCCGATGTCGCGGCCCTGCGTGACCCAGCTCGACTGGATGTTGGCGAAGTTGTCGAGATACAGCCGGGCCACGGCCTGCGTCTTGAGATACTCGAACGGACCGGTCGGCGGGATGTCATCCATTTCCGTGTGGTCGGGCTGGAACGACCAGCAGATGAAGGCCGTGAAGCCCCCCGTCTCGTCCTGAAGTTCCCGCAGGCGGTCGAGATGCTCGACCCGCTCGGCGAGCGTCTCCACGTGGCCGTACATCATGGTGGCGGTGCTCTTGCCCCCCAGCCGGTGCCACTGGCGGTGAACCTCGAGCCAGTCGTCGGTCATGACCTTGCCGCGGGTGATCGCCGTCCGCACCCGATCGACGAGGATCTCACCACCGCCGCCCGGAAGCGATCCGAGGCCCGCCCGTGCCAGCCGCTCGAGCACCTCGGGCAGGGGCCGTTTCGAGACCTTCGTGAAGTGGTGGATCTCCGGCGGCGAGAAGCCGTGGATGTTGACCTGGGGAAAGTGCCGCTTGATGTCCCGCAGCAGTTCCTCGTACCACTCGAGCGGCAGCGACGGATGCAGGCCGCCCTGCATCAGGATCTGGTCACCCCCGAGAGCCACCGTCTCCTCGATCTTCGCGAGCAGCACATCGCGGTCGAGCACGTATCCATCGGGATGTTTCGGCGCCCGGTAGAAGGCGCAGAAGTCGCAGACTGCCGTGCAAATGTTGGTGTAGTTGATGTTACGGTCGATGTTGTATGTGCGATAGGGCTCGGGGTGGAGCCGCCGGGTGACGGCGTCGGCCGCCCGGCCGATCGCGGCCAGTTCACGAGACTCGAGCAACTGGACGGCCGAGGGGGACGAGAGCCGGCCCCCGGCCAGTACGTCGTCGAGCATGTCGCGGATCGCCTGGTTCATGAGCCGACTTTCAGCCAGAGCACGGCAGGGGGCCGCGGGAATCGGTGGCCAGCGGCACGAGCCCCAGTCCCGCGGCCAGATCGCGAAAGGCCCGGACCGCCTCCTGCTCCCGCGGGCCGAGATGATAGTGGAGGTTGTCGCGCAGGTAGGAGAGGCACTGCGGCACCGTGAGGCCGTGAGGGGCGGCCTCGGCCGCCGCGATCGCCGCCAGGTTGGCGAGCCCCGCATCACGGGCCGCCTCCAGCCTGCCGGCGAAACGCTCCGCGGACACGCCCGGCCGCGCGGCCCACGCTGCGAACACGAACGGCAGCCCCGTCCACCGGCACCACTCGTCGCCCAGATCCCAGACCTGCTGGAAGGAGCCGCCCGCCGTGGCGTCGGACAGCGCCCTGTCGCCGATCAGGAGCACCGCGTCGGCAGCCGTCTCGGAGGCGGCGGAGCCGATCGACAGCGGCTCGACGCGAGGCCGCACCCCGTGCCGCTCCGCGAGCAGCACCTGGGCGAGCACGGCGCTCGTGCGGGAGCCTTCGTCGAGGGCGATGCTGGCGACCCGCTGCGGCGCCGTGCGAAGCAGGAGCTTCACGCTCATCACGGCGCCGCGGCACCCGATGCACGCGTCGGAGACGAGCCGGTGCTCGGGATGACGGAACAGTTCGACCACCGGAATGAGTGCCACGTCGAGTTGGGCGGCGGTGAGCCGGTCAGCCAGCCGGCTCGGCAGATCGAAGCTCAACTCGATACCAGCTCCGGCCAGCCCGTGGACGAGCGGCCTGGTGTTCAGGTATTGCACCGCCCCGAACCGTAGCGGCCGCCGATCCTGCGGCGTGGCGACGGTGAACGAGGCGGGAAGGTGGCGGATCATGGGAACGCGTCACGGCGGCTGCAGGCCGGATCATGCGGACTTCCGGCTGCCTTGACAACCGCAGGATCGGCTCCGGGCTAACCGCCGCGGGAGCCGGTCTGGTCAGGCTTCCAGGCGGCGAAATGCCCTCAGTCCCATGGCCAGCGGCACGGCCGTGGCGGCCACCCCGGCGGCCGTCACCGTGGCGAGGCTGGCGGCCGCGCCCCGCGGTCCCCCGGCCCAGGCGAGCAGGCCGTCGGGCGAGATCAGCGTGGGACCCAGCGTCCGGGCCAAGAGGACGAGGTGCGTCGGAATCGCCGCCACGACCACCACCATGATGATGAACAGCGAACTGAGCACGAGGCAGAGCGTGCCCCCGAACCCCGACGAGATCTTCGACGGCGAAGACTCCCGCAGGTCGGGCATCCGGGCCCCGAGGCCCACCGCGATGCCCGAGAGCCCCAGGCAGAGGAGCAGGCAGCAGTATTCGTGGAGGGCGATCAGCCTCCAAGGGAGCCCCAGCATCGAGTCGCTGAGGAGGACGAGACCCGCGCAGGGCACGATGCCCCCCAGGAACGAGAACAGGAACTTCGACCACACGATCTGGTCGCGGTGCACCGGCAGCAGTCCCAGGATCCAGAAGCGCCGGCCCTCCAGGCTGATCATGGGATAGATGAACCGTGTCGTGAATGTGGAGAGGATCAGCCCCACCACCGCCAGGTTGAGAAAGCCGATCATGGAGGCGTAGGCGTTGTGGTAGTTGAAGGAGCGGAGGTTGAAGAAATACAGGCCCAGGAGCCCGAAGAAGATCAGGAACTGCGACCACTGGGAGATGTCGCGGCGAAACAGCCGCAGATCCTTCACCACCAGCAGCCGCAGCGGGCGGCCCACGGCGGCGTCGCTGCCGATCAGCGCCCGATCCACGAGGCCGGCCCGGCGGCGGCGGCGGGCCGGCACCTCCCCGGCCAGATGGCTGTAGCCCTTGCGGTAGGCGATCCGGGCCAGCCAGCCCGCCAGCAGGTGGAGCACCAGCGAGTTGGCCACCAGCAGCGAGAGGAACTTGACAGCCTCGGCGATTCCCGCGAGCGGCGCCCTCCCGCCCGGCTGTGTCCGGGCTGCCTCAATCAGACCGCTCGAGAGCCACCAGCTCGGGAACAGCTTCTGTTCCGTGATCGCCAGCCGGGCGAAGGTCCGCTCGACCCAGGCCGCCGACATCGTGTCGGCCCGCGGTTGGGCCACGAGCGACCACCCGAGCCAGATGGCCAGCAGGCAGACCACGGCCACCGCGATCGAGAACGCGTGGAGGCGCAGCCGGGGGAGCCAGGCCACCAGCATCAGGCAGCAGATGCCTCCCAGCGCCGCAGGGATGGTCACGAAGGCGATCATGAAGGGCAGCAGCAGGGAGTAGTAGTGCCAGCCGGCCTCCCGGACAACGCCGTAGGCCACCAGCATCGGGCTGCCGAGCAGCACGAAGCCCCAGCTGGCGAACCACATCGCCTCGCGGAACTTGTGGGCGAACACGGTCTCAGCCCGGACCGGAAGCGTGAGCAGGAGCCGGGCCTCCGGCGAACGGTACATCCCGCCGTACAGCAGGATCCCGGTCGAGAACACCAGCATCACCATCAGCGAAGAGAAGAAGGCGTTGAACAGGAGTGAGATCACGTCGGCGTGGAGCGATTCGAGAAACGAAAATGCCTCCACGAACAGGCCGTAGAGCGCCGCCCAGAAGAGCCCGCTGAGAATCACCACCAGCGACAGCCGGAGCCGTGATCCGACCACCATCGAGCGGACCGTCTCCCAGACGAGCGTGGCCCGCAGCCGGAGGAACAGCCGCGACTCCTCCTCGGGCGACAGCAGTCGCACCGCCTCCCGCGGGGCCGCGGGGCCGCTCATGGCCGCATCCCCCGGGGGCTCGTCAGCTCCAGGTAGAGCTGCTCCAGCGACGTCGCCTCGAGGGCCACCTGCTTCCGCAGTTCCGTCACCGTGCCCAAAAACCGCAACTGGCCGCGGACCATGATCCCGACCCGGTCGGCCATCTCCTCGGCCATCGCCAGCGTGTGAGTGGACATGAACACCGTCATGCCCTCGCTCGTGCGGGCGGCCAGCAGGTCCTTGACGATCCGCACGCTTCGCGGATCGAGGCCCACCATCGGCTCGTCGAGCACGAGCACGCCGGGGTCGTGCAGGAGCGCCGCCGCGAACACGAGCCGCTGCTTCATGCCGAGGGAGTAGCTCTCCGCCAGATCGTCGGCGAAATCGCCGAGCTCGAAGCACTCGATCTCCCGGTCGATGCGGCTGCCGGCCAGGTGTCGCGGCATCCCGAACATGTCGGCGATGAACGAGAGAAACTCACGGCCCGTCAGCTTGTCGTAGAGGCAGGGCTCGTCGGGCACGTAGCCCACGTGGAGGTGGGCGGACCGCGGGTCGGCGACCACGTCGTGGCCACAAATCCGGATCGAGCCGCGGGATGGATGGAGCAGGCCCACGAGCATCTTGATGCTGGTCGTCTTGCCGGCCCCGTTGGGGCCGAGCAGGGCGAACAACTCGCCGCGGGGGATCGCCAGGGAGAGATCGGCGACGGCGGTCTTGGGGCCGTAGGTCCGCGTCACATGGTCGAACTCGATCATGCTGCGGGCTCCCGGACGCCGGCGTCCGGCGTCCGGCGGTCGTCGGGCGATGCCGTCGCGTCCTCGGCGGCCGCCATCCGGACGGCCTCCTCGTCGGACCGCCGCACGAAGACAACCTCGGCTCCGAGCAGGGCGGCCTCCTGCCGAAGCACGCGGCCGGCGCGATCGACCCATAGCCGGCAGCGGGGCTCGCGGTCACTGGTCGGATCATCCCGATAGACGACGACACGTGCCTGCACGAGGCTCCCCGCCCAGTAGATCGTCTCCTCGCTCCCGACCTCGGCGTGGAGGATCTCCAGCGGTGAGCGGCCCGCGCGCAGCGGACTGTATACGGGGACTGTCCAGCGTCGGCCCTCATGCAGGCCTGGCAGCGTCGCCTGGGGCGAGAGTTCGTCGCCGATCATCATGCTGGAGGGAAGGTGCCGGGTGGCCTCGTAGCGCAGCTCGCCGGCGGTCACGTTGATCGTCACCGAACCAGCCATGACGGTTCCGGTGAGCACGAGCGGCTGGTTCGTGCCCGGCAGGTTCACCACCGAAGAGAACGAACTCAGGTCCCCGCGGTGGTCGATCGCGAGCCGGCCCCGGGCGTCGAATGCCGCCGACTGGCTGGTGGGCGCGAGCCGCTGCATGAGGAGCGTCGCCCAGCCAGGCAGCATCTCATTCCAGGGAAGTCGGTCGAAGTGGAGATGGCTGTCGACGAGGATGCCCCGGTTCGTGGTGCGTGTGGTCTGCGTGAGAGCCCAGCCGATCGGTTCGTCGTTGCAGGAGACCGTCCAAGCCACGGGTACGAGCCGACTGCCGGACGCGTACAGGGCCTGCTGGCCCGGCGGGCTTCCCGACTGCCACGATGGAAGGATCTTGGCGGACACCAGCCAGGCCGTGGTGACGCACCAGAACCCGATCACGACGGGTGTGAAGATCGGCCGCTGAAGCATGAACCGACGCGTGCCCCGGATGTCGCCGCCCTCGACGTGAGTCTAGCAGCCGCCGAGTCCACGTCTGCCGCCGCTCGCGGGGAAAATTGCGCGGTGTTCGTGGCTCGCGGGATTCTCATGGAGCGGCGGATTGTCAGGCCGGGGGGGCAGGCGTACACTCCGCGGGAGCCGAGGGCAGGCACCGTGGAAGCCGCTTTCGTGGGCCGCCGTCGTCGGGGACAGTCAGCAGGGCGGGCGTCCGGGTTCAACCGGCCGGGTCGAAACGTTCGATGTCCACGGGATCAGGTGCCATGACCAGAGACGTCTTCTTCCTCCAGCACTGTCCGGTCTGCGGCCGCATGCTGCAGGTTCG
>JBJTPO010000579.1:0-3985 GCA_046075145.1 Planctomycetota bacterium | reverse complement strand
GCGGTGCGGTCGCCCCGCCGGGCCTGCTCGACGAGCGAATGGAGCCGGGCCTCGGTTTCGGCATGTATCCGTTTGGGGCTCCTGGCCCCCGGAGATTACCCTGATGGGCGCGGGGGCCGACCCCCTCGCCCTTATTCTTTGCGGTCTCGGCCGGTAAACATGGCCAGTCGAATTTTTTGGCCGCTCATGTGTGTGGCGGACGCATGGATTCTCAATCCCGCGCCGGGCCATGACACCAATCAGCAGACCATCCGGTACCTCATTGAGTCGAAGGCCCAACTCCGGACTCAAACCAACTGAAAAATCGCCATCCTTGAGGCAGTTTGCTGCGGCATGACGACTACCTTTTCTGATCTGCGTCCGTCGAATCGCCGTACCAAGCCGTTTCTGGCCGACTCGATTGGCTGCCATTCCGTGAGGCGACTTACGCCCAGCAGCGCTGGGACCCCTTCAGGGCTCGAGCGGATGCCGGCATTCACGTTGGTCGAGTTGCTCGTCGTGATCGCAATCCTCGCGATCCTCGTGGGCTTGCTGCTGCCGGCCTTGCAGGCGGCGAGAGAGGCCGCTCGTAGAACGCAGTGCCAGGCTCACCTTAAACAGTTGGGATTGAGTTGCCTGATCCACGAGCAGGCTTTCCGGCGCTTGCCAGCAGGTGGGTGGGGTTACATGTGGATCGGTGATCCCGATGCTGGGACCGAGTCGCAGCAGCCGGGGGGGTGGGTCTTCAACGTGCTCCCCTACATCGAACAGCAGACCGTGCATGACCTGGCAGCCGGGTTGCAGGGCTCTGCGAAAGAAGCTGCCCTGGCTCAGATGAACATCACCTCGCTATCCGTGCTTAACTGCCCATCGAGGCGACCGGCACGACCGTATCCGCTGAAGCAATGGACGGTTCCGAGGAATTCGAACGTAACCCAAGCCTCGGCAAAGACGGATTACGCGGCGAACGGCGGAGATGGACCGGTTTGCGACATGGGAATGCCCACGGGTGACCAAGTCTGTGGAAGCTTGGAATCAGGTGTGGTCTACCAGCGCAGCCTGGTCACGCTCAGTCACGTGAAGGACGGAACCGTCAATACCTACATGCTCGGCGAAAAGTACGTGAACGCGGACAACTACTTTACGGGGAATGACAACGGCGATGATCAGAGCATGTATGTTGGCTATGACCTGGATGTCAATCGCTGGACACGAAATGCCCCAGGTACTCCGTGCACTCCGCTCGGTGACATTCGGGGATTGGAGCAGTACCACCGTTTCGGTAGTGCACACGCCGAAGCATCGTTCTTCGTGTTCTGCGATGGGTCAGTGCGATCGATCCCCTATTCAATCGATCCAGAGATTCATCGACGCCTGGGCAATCGGGCCGATGGACTGCCGACAGATACCACGGGATTTTGAACGATCATTGTGGCATTTTGGGCGGCCTGCATTCGTGGCTGTCGCGACAAGTGTTTCATCGCTGCCGGCGTTGCGAACGTTGTCTCCTGCTGAAACGAGAATCGTGGACTTCTCCGTAGAGACGAACGTGGTTCGCAGCTTGGAATCGACCGCCGTGAACAAAGGCCGGCGTGACGTTGCCGGGCTCCCGTGATTCACGCAGTGCTCTCTTACTTGGCGGGCACAGCTTGTGGCTCGGTTTTCGGGGTCGGGCGGATGGGCCGCTGGATCTCGGAATACTTGAGTAAGCCGGGCACGAACGGGCTGTTGTAGGCGAGCATCCGCGGTGGGCCGGCGGGCTCCCACTCGGGGTGTGCAGCCAGCCAGGCGTCGATCTGCTCGGATCCCTTGCGGAACGTCTTCTCGCCGTAGCCGCCCCGCAGGCCGATCGACACGACCGTGGCCTCGGGCACGTCCTCGACGACCACGCCGGCGTCGGCCGGATCCGGGCCCGACGTGCCGAGGTCGGGCTCGGCGTAGAGGAACGCCATCGACTCGGGGCCGCCCCGCTCGGCCGGATCACCGCCCCAGTCCATCGTCACCGGTGCGGTCATCGCGATCTCGTTTCGCTTGATGTGCCCGAAGAGCCGCATGAACATCCGGTCGTCGCCATCGGCGCCGGCTGCCGTCCGCGCCAGCCGATGGGCCGGATAGGTCTTCACGATCACCTCGCCGACCGGGCCTGGGGCCGGAAACCCCGCGGGCAGCTTGGCCTCGGAGATCATCATGGGCTTCGACGGCTCAGGTTCGGCGGCGCTGGCGCTCGTCACGATCACGAGCAGCACCAAGCCAAGAATGATCGTTTTCATGGAGTCACAAACCGCTCAGGCGGCCTCGACTTCTTCCCACTTCTCGAGTTCTGCCGTCGCACCAGGCAACAGGAGGGCGGCCAGGGGCGTGCCCTCCTCGACCGGTGTCACGCCGTCTCGCCGCGTGAGGTGGAGCCGCTGGTGGCCGGAGAGTTGCTTCTTGAGCTGCTGCTCCAGATCCTTCTGCTCGGCCTCGGGGAGCTTGGCGAAAGCCGCGCGGCCGCGGCACTTCGGGAACTTCTGGCAACCGAGCCAGGGGCCCCGTTTGCCGTCGCGGAGGTTCATCATCGCCCCGCACTTCTCGCAGGCGATGTCGGTGACCAAGGGCGGCGGGGAGGGAAACTTGAGGTTGCCCTTGCGGTCGAGGTTGAGGATCAGCGGCTGCGGCTCCGCTGGTTCGGCTGAATCCGGCGCGGCCGCCTTCTTACCCTTCGGCTTGGGCGGCCGAGGCTTGTCCTCGACGAGGAAGTCGCCGAACCGGCCCGTGCGCTTCACCATCGGCACGCCGTTCGGCGAGAGGAGGTCGATCTGCTCGGGCAGCCGCGGCCGGCCCTCACGGTCGACCGGCATGGCGTAGTCGCAGGCGGGCACGTGCTTGGGCTTCTTGGCTCGCGCCGGCTTGGCCTGCTTACCCTTGGCGGCCTTGGCCTTGCCGCGGGCGGCCGGCTTCGTTGGCTCCGGCTCGGCCACATTCTCGTTGTAGCCCGAGCAGGAGAGGAAGCGGCCGTTCTTGCCGAGCCGATACTCGAGCCGCCGGCCGCACTTCGGGCACTTGTAGGGGGAGGGATCGGCCGCCGCCTTCACGTGCTCCTGTTCCTCCGCCTTGTCCAGCTTGGGCTTGAGCTCGTCGTGGAACTCGTGGAGCATGGCAATCCACCCCTTCGAGCCCTCGGCTACCTGGTCGAGCTCCCGCTCGATCTCCCGCGTGTAGCCGATCTCGATGAACTGGTCGGCGAAGCCGTTCTTGAGAAACCCGGTCACTGCCTCACCGATCGCGGTGGCGTGGAACCGCCGCTCGTGCTGCTCCACGTAGCCCCGCTGCTCGATCGTGTTGATGATGCTGGCGTAGGTGGAGGGGCGGCCGATCCCCTCCTCCTCGAGCTTCTTGACGAGCGAGGCCTCGCTGTAACGCGGCGGGGGCGCCTGAAACTTCTGCCGGGGCTCGATCTCGAACGGGGCGAGCCTGGCCCCCTTGTCGAAGTCGGGAAGCACCTGCTCGCCGTCGTCGCGGGGCACCCCGCTGATCCGATAGAAGCCGTCGAATCGGAGCACGCGGCCGTTGGCCTTGAATACGGCGCCGGTGTCGCGGTCGCTCCGCCGCATCCGCACGGCGGTCGAGTCCCACTCGGCGTCGGTCGACTGGCAGGCCAGGAAGCTCTGCCAGATCAGCTTGTAGAGCCGATACTGCTCGTCGGTGAGCGCGTCGCGGATCGCGTCGGGCTCGCGGAAGGCGTCGGTGGGGCGGATCGCCTCGTGGGCCTCCTGGGCACCCTTGTTGCTGGAGGCGTAGAAGCGGGGCTTCTCCGGCACGTAGGCGTCGCCATGCGTCTCGCCGAGATAGCGGCGGGCCATCGTGATGGCCTCGCCCGAGAGGTTCGTGGAGTCGGTCCGCATGTAGGTGATCAGGCCCACGCGGCCCTCAGAGGGAAGGTCGATGCCCTCATAAAGCTGCTGGGCGATCCGCATCGTGCGGTCGGTGCTCATGCCCAGCCGGCTCGAGGCGGCCGGCTGGAGCG
>JBJTPO010000578.1:0-5794 GCA_046075145.1 Planctomycetota bacterium | reverse complement strand
GTTCCCGGTAGGCGGGTGTCATGGCGACATGCGGCAGCTGGACGGAGTCGCTGGACAGGCTCGTACGGCGGCTTTACGATCGGGCATACGCCGGTTCGCTTCGGCGAACCATGTCGTTCGGGGCGGTAGCTCAACTGGGAGAGCGCGGCGTTCGCAATGCCGAGGTTGGGAGTTCGATCCTCCTCCGCTCCATCTTCAGGGCGGCGGGGCCATCCATGGCCCCCGCCGCCCTGCCGGCCCTCCGGCCGGCGGTCGCACCTCCGGGCTCCCGTTGGCGTTCGTCGAGCAGCATGGTTGGCCCGGGTTGACGCATCAAGGAAGTATCTGGGCACTGCTTGGCCGGATTGGCCCCCGCCGCCCTGCCGGCTCTCCGTTGGTATCCTTGAGCGAGTCTCAGGGATACCAGGTGATGGCGACTGACTCCGCGGTACTGCCGACCTCCACGGCGGGAGACCGCTCCACCGAGTTGATGCTCCGCGTCCGCGATGGCGACGTGGCTGCCTTCGCGGAACTCGTGGATCTGTGGCAGGATCGGCTCGTCACGCTGTTCCTGCACCAGACCGGCGACCACGCCCTAGCCGAGGACCTCGCCCAGGAGACGTTCATGCGGGTCTATCGGGCCCGCGACCGCTACCGGCCCACGGCCAAGTTCACCACCTGGGTCCACACGATCGCCAACAACCTCTGTAGCGACCTCAGGCAGCGGGCCTACCGTCGACGGGAACGGGGCGTGCCACACGCCGTGTCGGCGTCGTCGAGCGCGATCGGGCTCGATCAACTGGCCGTCGCGGCCAGCGGCCTCCTGCCCGCCCGGCTCGCCGACCGGGAAGAACTGCAGCAGGTGGTGCGGCAGGCCCTGGCCGGGCTCAACGACCGGCAGCGGATGGCCGTGCTGCTGGCCAAGTTCGAGCAGTGCTCCTACGAGGAGATCGCGGCGGCCATGGGGCTCTCGGTTCCGGCCGTGAAGTCGCTCCTGTTCAGGGCCCGGGACCAGCTTCGCGACGCGCTCGCACCCTACATCCAGGCCTGATACCGCCATGGAGACGACGCCCCGTGACTCCGAGCCGGCGCCGGGCTCCGGCAGCCAGCCGCCCCTTCCAGCCGGACCGGCGGGCGACCTCGGCGACGTCTGGCAGATGCTCGACGCCCTGCCGTCCGCCGCGGCCAGCGTGGATCTGGCGGCTACCACCGTGGACCTCGTGGCCGCCAAGGTGGCCGGCGCCGCCCGGAGCCGCGAGCGGGAGCCCGTGGGCGTCGGTGGCTGGTTCGTCCGGCTGGCTGCCGTGACCACGGCCCTGGCCGGCGGGCTCGTCGTCGGCCGAGCCACCGCGCCTGATCCCGACCGGTGGGTGCTCGACAACCTTCCCCTGGTGGAACACCTGGGCCTGCTACGCGAGGCCGGCAGCGTGGACTTCCTCGAGGGCGTGGCCGAACGCATGGCCGCCAGCCAGGGGCCGCCGCGCTGGCTGCGATTCGGCCGCGACCCGCAGGCCTTGCAGGACGAAGGCCGCGAGTTCGACGCAGCCCTCAAACAACTCGAGGCCGACGCAACCGCTCCGAGCCGCGGGGTCGAGCTGCTCGAGGCGCGGAGGCGGCAGGTGACGACCCTCCCCGCCGACAGGCAGGCCGACCTCGAGCGGTCCGCCGAAGCGTTTCGTGGGCTGTCGAGCCTCGATCGGCGGGAAATCACCGCCGTGGCCGCGGCGCTCGCCGATCCGACGAACGGGCGGCTGCGGGATGCGGCCCGGATGTGGCACGTGATCCTGGCGACCATGAATCCCTTGGTCCGGCGGACGGTGATCGAGATGCCGGCCGACGAACGCCTCGAGATGCTCAAGCGCTCGCCGGGTCGACCGCGAGAGGATTTCCGCGACCGCCGCCCACCCGGCGATGGCGACGAGCGGCGGCCACCATTCGGGCCGCCCGGCCCTCCCCAACTCGGGCCGCGGCCTCCCCAGTTTGGATCGCCAAGACCGGGCAACGGCGGCCCGGGCCGGCCGGGCGAGCGGCCCCAGGAAGGCCCGTCCGCTCCACCTGGTTTCAGGCCCCCGCCGCCCGCAGGCGGCCCGCGGGAAGCTCCCGGAGAAACTCCAGCACCGCCGCGTTGAACACGTCGGGCTGCTCGAGCGGCACCATGTGGCCAGCGGCGGGCACGATCAGGAGCTTCGCCCGCGGGATGATCGCCTCCGCCGACTGGAGGCATGCCGGCGGCGTGATCGCATCCTCGGCGCCGGTCACGAGCAACGCCGGAGCACGCAGCCGCCGCAGCGGCTCGGTCATGTCGGGCCGCGCGGCGAGCGCCCCGAGCGCCGCCTGCACGGCCTCCACCCGCTGGGCCATGATCATCGCATGCAGCCGCGCCTCGAGATCCGCGCGTCCGGGGGCGGTGCGGGCCTCGGCGGAGTCGGCGAGCAGGCGGGGCACCATCGCGTCGGCCAGGATGCCCAGTCCCAGCCGGCCCACCTTCGCCGCCAGGTCGGCCCGGCCGGCCCGGGCCTCGGCGGTGTCGGCCTCGAGCCGTGTATCGACGAGGATCAGGGCCGCCACGCGATCGGGGCGGCGGGCCGCCACGTGCTGGGCGACGTAGCCCCCCATCGAGATCCCGCAGATCACCGCCGGGCCGCTCACGTGCAGCGCGTCGAGGATCGCCACGACATCGTCGGCCCAGGCGGCGACGCCCCCGGGCAACGCCTCGTCGCTGGCCCCGAACCCGCGCAGGTCCGGGGCGATCAGCCTCACCTGCTCGGCCAGCGGCTCCTGGAAGGTCCACATCGAATGATCGAGGGGGAAGGCATGCAGCAGCACCAGCGGGATGCCGGAGCCGGACGTGTGAACGGCCAGTCGCGTCCCCGATACGAAGAGGTGGTGCAGGCCCGACGGAGGCGGCTCGTGCGCGGCGGTCACGGCGAGGCTTCCTTGAGGCGGGCCCGGAATCGCTCCAGGTTGCGGCGGACCAGGAGGCTGTTGGGCTCGTGTCGCAGCGCCAGCGACTGCACGCGGACCGCCCGCTCCAGATCGCCCGCGGCGGCGTGGCAGTGGGCGAGTGTGTCGAGGTAGCTGGCGTTGTCGAAGGAGTCCTCGAGCGACTGCCGTGAATAGGCGATGGCCTTGGCGACGTCGCCCTCGGTGTTGGACACGAGCCAGGAGTATTCGTTCTTGGCGTTGGCGTCGTCGGGCAGCGCGCGGATCTCCTCCTCGATCTGCTCGATCGCCCGGGCCACTCGCGCGGCAGCCTCCGCCTTCGGCAGCGGCTGTTGGTCGCCCAGTGAATAGAGCGCGATCAGGGTGTCCACCTCCTTCGGGTAGTGACGCAGCGACTCTTCCAGCAGCCTGCGTCGGGCCGCCGGCTCGGCGGCCGCACAGGCCTGGAAAAACAGCATTCGCGACCGGGTCGCCCGCGGATCGCGATCGATCCGCATCAGGGCCTCGGCCACCTCGTCTTCGTCCGCGTCGAGAACCTCGCGGAGCACGGCGGCCGCTTCGGCATCCCGCAGCCGGTCGTGCAGCATTTCGGCGGCGTAGGTCGCGGCGAGCGCCCGCTGGGCCAACCCCGCCCCCGGCGCGTCGCGGACGGCCCGATACTCCCGCAGCGCCCAGTCGTCGGCACCCCAGTGGGCCAGAAGCATGGCAGACTGCACATGCTCGCCCAAGCTGCCGTTCTCGCCGAGTCTCCGTGTGGCCAGGGCGGCGAGCGCCGCCGCCCGCTCCCGCGCCGCCGCATCGTCGCCCCGCGACCGCCACGCGACCGCCGCCGCATAGGCGAGCACCGGCGACAAGTCGGGGGCGGCCAGCCTGGCAGCGACCAGATCGACCGCCTCGGGCAGGCCGTGGGTCGCCAGCCACTGGAGGTCGGCGGCCAGTTGCTCGTCGGGATCGGCCTCGTCGCCGCCGCTGGCCAAGAGCACCCCGGCCTCGGCCAGGGCCGCCCCCCGGCGACCGGCTCCGGCAAGCATCTGGATGAGGCAGCGGCTGAAGATCCGCCCCGTTCGCTCGATGCCCAGTCGTTCGGCCCGCGGCAGCCCCGACGGCTCCTCATCCCCGCCGAGCGCGTTCACCGTGCGGCTGGCCGCGACCGCCGCATCGAGGGCCGCCGCCGCCTCGGCCGGCCCGGCGGCCGTCGAGAAGCCGACCACCGCGCGGAGGAACTCCGCCGCCGGCCGCCGGCTCCCCCCCAGTCCGGTGCTGATTCGCGGCGCGAGGCCCGGCCAGAAGGGATCGTCGGGCTGCCACTCCCGCGCGAGCAGCGCCGCGGCGATCCGCGATCCGGCCGCGGTGCGTTCCAGTCGCACGATCCGAGCCAGCGGCTCGATTCCGGCGTCTTCATCCAGCCGCAGCAACCGGTGCATGATCTGCACCCGCTCGTCGAAGTCGCGCGCCGGGAACCGCTCGAGCTGGGCCACGGCCTCCGGCGCGTCGCCTGCCACGGCGAGTGGCAGCGACTCCGCCAGCCAGCGAGCCCGGAGGGCGACCTCCAGATCCGGGCTCGTCTCGGCCGCCGTCAGGAGGGCGTCGGCGGCCTGGGCGCCGAGCGATGCGAGCTGCCCGCTGGCGGCCTCACGAACGGCGTAGTCGGGATCACCGAGTTGGGCGACGAGCGCGTCGATATCGCCGGCCGTCGTGGCGGCCTCGTCAGCCGGATCGACTGCGGCCACCGACACGGCCACCAGCCAGCCGGCCACGCCGAGCATGACCGCCGCCAGCGTGACCACAGGATGATCCGCAGGCCTGCCACCGCGCCTCGGGTTGCGTGCCGCGCTCATGAGTGGAAAAGCCTACGCCCGGCACGGGGGGCGGGGCAAGCGTCAGCCGGCGTCGGGATCGATGCCCAGGTCGCGGATCGTGACCAGCGACTCGAGCGGGAGCCCCCGGGCGGCAAGCGCCTCGCGGCCACCGGCGAGCCGGTCGATCACGGTCACTAGCCGCTCCACGACGAGCCCGAACTCGAGCGCGCGGTCGATCGCGAGGAGCGACGAGCCGCCGGTGGTGACGACGTCCTCAACGATCACCACCCGCTGCCCCGGCTCCACGGGGCCTTCGATGAAACGCTGCAGGCCGTGCCCCTTCGGCTCCTTCCGCACCATGAAGCCCTTGAGCGGCAGCCCGGCCACGCCCGCCATCGTCACGACCGCGGCCGTGATCGGGTCGGCGCCGATCGACATGCCGCCGACCGCGGCCGGGAGCGTGCCGGCGGCCTGTAGCCGGTCGAGGATCGCGCGGCCCACGAGCATCGCCCCGTGGGCGTCGAGCACCACCTGCTTGGCGTCGATGTAGAAACTCGCCTCGCGGCCGCTGGCAAGCTGAAACTTCCCGCGCCGCACGGCCCGCTCGGCGATCAGGTTCCGGAGGGCGGGGTTCAGGTCGAGTGTGGAATCGCTCGTCATCGTGGCGAGGAGTATAGCGGTCGGACGATCGCCGCGGATGTCCGGTCGATGCCGTTTTTGACTCCCACCGCGGGGGTCTTAGAATCCGTTGGAGTTGGACAGTGTCCGGAGCACGGCCATGCGAATCGCTCGGGTCGGTCGTTGCTTCGTGCGGCTGATCGTCGTGCCGCTGGTCGCCGCCGGGCTGACCGAGCAGCTGCCGGCGGCGCCCGAGGCAGTGCGGCCGCCGGAAACCGTCGCTCTCTCGCTGCGGCTGCCGATCACCGGCACCCGCGACGAACGGGTCCGCGGGGCGATCCTCCGGCAGCTCGACCGCCTCGAACGCCAGCTGCCCGAACGCGGGCTGCTTGTGCTGCGGTTCGACGTCGAAGCGGCCGATGCCGCCGCGAGCGACTTCGGCCGCTCGCTCGACC
>JBJTPO010000577.1:0-1186 GCA_046075145.1 Planctomycetota bacterium | reverse complement strand
GATGGTGGCCATGAAGGCGGCCACCGAGAACGCCGGCGGCCTGATCAAGAACCTCTCGCGGCAATACAACCGGGCCCGGCAGTCGCAGATCACAGGCGAGATCATGGAGATCCTGGGCGGCGTGGAGGCCCTCAAGCAGTGATGAGTACCGCGCGCGGGAGTCAGAAAGGGGACAGTCCCCTCAAGGAGACAGTCCCCGTCTTTCGCCCTGCCGATTGTCCCCCTTGGGGGACTGTCCCTGTTCCCGGCAATCACCCTTCCTGACAGTCCGAACACGTCGTTCTCTCACGATTCAACAGTCAGTCAGCTACGCAGGAGTTCGCAGAGACATCATGGCAACCGCAACCAGCACCGGCCGCATCACCCAGGTCATCGGCTCGACCTTCGACGTCGAGTTTCCCGAGGACGGGATCCCCGCGATCTACAACGCCGTCCGCATCGACGCCGACCACAAGGGGGTCGAACTCCACCTCGTGGGCGAGGTGCAGCAGCACCTCGGCGGCGGCAAGGTGCGGTGCGTGGCCCTCGGCTCGACCGACGGCCTGATCCGCGGCGAGGCGGTAATCGATACGGGAGCGCCGGTCTCGGTGCCCGTCGGCCAGGCGACGCTCGGCCGGGTCTTCAATCTGCTCGGAGAGCCGATCGACAAGCGGGGGCCCGTCGAGACGCAGGAACGGTGGCCGATCCACCGCGACCCGCCCCCCGTGTCCGAACTGTCGACGAAGACCGAGCTCTTCGAGACGGGCATCAAGGTGATCGACCTGCTGACGCCCTTCGTCCGCGGCGGCAAGGCCGGCCTGTTCGGCGGTGCCGGCCTTGGGAAGACGGTGATTCTGACCGAGCTGATCGCCCGCATTGCGAGTGCCCACGGCGGCTACTCCGTGTTCGCCGGCGTCGGCGAGCGGACGCGAGAGGGCACCGACCTGTGGCTGGAGATGCAGGAGGCCAAGATCGGTGACACCGGCCGGAGCGTGATCGAGCAGACATGCATGGTGTTCGGCCAGATGAACGAGCCGCCGGGAGCCCGTCTCCGGGTGGCACTCTCGGCCCTGACCATGGCCGAGTATTTTCGCGACACGACCGGCGCCGACACGCTGCTCTTCGTGGACAACATCTTCCGCTTCTCGCAGGCGGGCAGCGAGGTGAGCGCCCTCCTGGGCCGGATGCCAAGCGCCGTGGGCTATCA
>JBJTPO010000576.1:0-5960 GCA_046075145.1 Planctomycetota bacterium | reverse complement strand
GGCGCCGTGCTGTCGGCGGTGTCGCCGGCCGGCGACGCCGCCGGCAGCCGCCCCGAGCGGCAGCGGGGGCGTTTGGCAGGGAATTTTCCGCATTCGCGGTGCCGCGGCCGAGCCGGCGGGGCGTCCGGCACCGGACGTGCTTGGGAAGAATCCCGCCGACCGGCCCGGTCGATCCAGAGCCCCCAGGAACGTCCCGCATGCCCGCCACGCCCCGCCCCGCCGCTCCCGCCAAACGCCGAAGTTCGGCCGTGATCGACGACCCGATCCGCCTCTACCTGCTCCAGATGGGAGGGATCCCGCTCCTGACCCGCGAGACCGAGGTCTCGAGCGCCAAGAAGATCGAGCACTGGCGGCGGAAGTATCGCCGCACGCTGCTGGCCAACGACTACGTGCTCGCGGGGGCCGTGCAGCTCCTCCAGCGGGTGGAGGCGGGCAAGCTCCGCCTCGACCGCACGATCGAGGTCTCGGTGACCAACACGCGGGAGAAGAAGCGGCTGCTCAGGCGGCTCGGCCCCAACCTCGCCACGCTCCAGCGGATCGAGGCGGAGAAGCGGCGGCTCTTCCGGTTGGCGATGTCCCGCTCCGTGCCGGTTGCGCGGCGGCAGGACGCCTGGCGGAAGCTCGTGCGGCAGCGGAACAAGGCCGTCCGGCTCGTCGAGGAGATGAACCTCCGCATCCAGCGGCTCTACCCCCTGCACAGCCAGCTGCAGGATCAGTGGGATCGCCACCGCGCCATCGAACGGCAGCTCGCGGCCGGTGGCTTCGGCACCGCCGCGGCCGATGACCTGGCCCGTGAGCAGCGGCGAATCCTGCTGGCCACGCGGGAGAGCCGGTGCACGCTCGGCCGGCGGCTCGACCTGCTGACCGACCTCAAGCAGCGGTATGACGCGGCCAAGCGCGAGCTCGCGGCCGGCAACCTCCGGCTCGTGATCTCGATCGCCAAGCGCTACCGCAATCGCGGGCTCTCGTTCCTCGACCTGATCCAGGAGGGCAACTCGGGCCTGATGCGGGCCGTGGACAAGTTCGAGCACGCCCGCGGCTTCAAGTTTTCGACGTACGCCACCTGGTGGATCCGCCAGGCGATCACGCGGGCGATCGCCGACCAGAGCCGGACCATCCGCGTGCCCGTGCACATGGCCGACACGATCAACCGGCTGCGAAACCTGACCCGCGGCTTCCTCCAACAACATGGCCGCGAGCCCACGCTCGAGGAGCAGGCCGCGCTGGCGGGCCTGTCGGTCGAGGAGGCGGAATGCGTCTCGCGGATGGCCCGCCGCCCGGTCTCGCTCGACCAGCCGCTGGGCGACGGCGACGAGGGTACGGTCGGCGAGTTCGTGAGCGACGCCCGGGAGATCGACCCGCTCCGTGACGTCAACAGTCAGGCGCTCAAGTCATCGATCGGCCGGGCTCTCGAGGGGCTCAGCTACCGGGAGCGGGAAATCATCCGGCTCCGCTTCGGTCTGGCCGATGGCTACGCCTACACGCTCGAGGAGGTGGGCACGATCTTCGACGTGACCCGCGAGCGGGTCCGCCAAATCGAGGCCAAGGCGGTGGAGAAGCTCCGACAGCCCGGCGTCGAGGTCGACCTGGCCACGTTCGTCTCGGAGTCGCTGGTCGAGAAGTGGCGCCGCCCCGCCGAGACGAAGGAAGCAGAACTGGAGACCGCCGGCGCCTGAAGGCGAGCACGTCGATCAAGCCGACTTTGCCTCGTCGAGGGCCTGCTGGAGGCGGGCCTTGGGCTGCACGCCCATCATCTGCTGCACGAGCCGGCCGCCGCTGAAGATCATGATCGTGGGAATGCTGGCCACGTTGTAGGTCATCGCCAGGCGGTTGTTGTCGTCGACGTTCACCTTGCCGACCTTGAAGCTGCCGGCGTTCTCGACCGCGAGTTCCTCGACCACCGGGCCGATCATCCGGCAGGGGCCGCACCACGGGGCCCAGAAGTCGACGAGCACCGGCACCGGCGACTCGAGGACCTCGGACTGGAAGTTGCTGTCGGTGAACTCGAGGGCTTTTCCCATCGTCGTGTCAGGCTCCTGTCGGTTCCGGTGCGGCATCCGCCGCGGTACACTCACGCCCCGGGGAAGTCGCCGCGATGGCCCTTCCGTCCCGGGTTCGCGAAGTATAGCAACGCCGAAAGTCGGCTGGCGATCCGGATCGGCGCCGCCAAATCAGCGAGGGTGTCGCTCGTGGAGCATGGTGGGTCGGACGGTGGCGGTGCCGTGAGCGCGACCCACGCCATCAACCTCTCGACGGCCTGGGAGCCGCCCGATCCGGCGGCCGGCCGCGAGGCATGGACGCGGCGGTTTGGCGTGCCGGCCGGCCTCCAGGCAGGGGCTCGCGTCTGGCTGGTGATCGACGCCGCGACGAGCTGCGCAGCGATGCTCGAAGGCGAGCAGCTGCCCGCCGTGGTCGCGGGCGGGCCCTGGCGGCACGACGTCACCGGCCGGCTCGGGCCGCGGAATGAGCTCGCGCTGATCCCGTGCTGCGTGCTCGCGCCGGAGGATTCCGCCCCTCCGGCGCATGGACGCCTGGCCTTGCCCGCAGCGCTCGGCAGCGTCCGGCTCGAGATCGAGCCTGGCGCCGGAGGTGGGGGCTGAACGGCACCGAACGGCACGGCGTGACGCCGCCACCGGGTGGCGGGGCCTGCTTGACGATGGGCCGTGACGACGGGTACGACAGGCATCGCGAGCCGGCGAACGTCGCCGGCGCAGCACCACGAGGAGCGCATCGGCCATGTCGGTCATTCGAGTCGGCAGCACGGGCAAATACGCGGACGGCTGGGAGCAGATTTTCGGCGGCGCCGGCGGCGGCCGCGGGGGCAAGCCGGTCGGGAAGCAGGCGAAGCCGAAAGGCAAGGCCAAGAAGGCGGCCGGCACGCCGAAGGCGGCCAAGAAGAAGGCCAAGTCACGCAAGCCGTAGTCGCTCGCCCGCTTCGGGCCCGTGCCATGCGGCGAGCCGCGATCGTCGCTCCGTCAGCGTACCGTTGGGCCGCGAGGGGTTGCCGGTGCCCTGGAACCGGCCTCGATGGCAAGCGTAGGCAGGATGCCGAAGCGCAGCCAGCATGGAGTGCGTGAAGGCCAGGATGGCCGCAACGAACGTCCGAGCGACAGGGTCCGGCAAACCCGAGCCCGCGCGCGAAAGCCGCGCTCAGCGGCCCAGCACGGCGGCCCGGGCGGCGGCGGCTTCGACGGCCGCGGCGAGCGCCTCCGGCACGCCCCGCTCGGTCAGCACCGCCAGCCCAGCGAGCGTCGTGCCCCCCGGACTCGAGACGCGGTCGCGGATCACCGCCGGCTCCTCGCCGGTCTGGTCGAGCAACGCACCGGTCCCCTCGAGCGTCTGCACCGCCAGGGCGAGTGCCAGCGGCCGCGGCAGCCCGGCCCGCTCGCCGCCTGCGGCGAGCGCCTCCGCGACCAGCGCCAGGAAGCCGGGGCCTGAGCCCGACAGCCCCGTGACCGCGTTCAAGAGCGACTCGTCCGCCGCGTGCACATGGCCGACGGCGGCCAGCAGTTCGGTGACGCGGCGGGCGATCGCGGCCGGCACGTCCGGTGTCTGGCAAACCACCGACACGCCCCGGCCCACGAGGCAGGGCGTGTTGGGCATCACGCGGATCACGCGGGATGTGCCCGAGAGCGACCGAAGTGCCGTCGTGGAGAGGCCCGCCAGGATCGAGACCAGCGTCCTGCCCGGCATCACCGCGGCGATCCCGGCGCAGGCGTCGGCCGCCTGTTGCGGCTTCACGGCCAGCCAGACGATCTCCGCCGCGGCCGCAGCCGCCGCCGGTGTGTCGACGAACCGCACGCCGGGCAGGCTGGCGGCGAGCGCCTCGCGCGCCGCCGCCGCGGGGTCGTAGACCGTGATCGCCTCGGCTGCGAGCAGCCCGGCCCGGCAGAAGCCCTCCGCCAAGGCCGAGGCCATCCGGCCGCCGCCGATCATCGCCACGCCGCCGCCGGCCATGGGCCCTGCCGCCACGCCGCTCATGGCGCCGCCTGCGTCACGGGCGGAAGCGGCGGCAAGGCCGCCTCGATCGCGTCGAGATCGAGCCGCGTGGCCCAGAGCTGGCTGGACGGCGTTCGCCCACCGCTGTCGTCGCGGCTCGCCGTCCAGAGCAGGATCGAGCCGTCGGGCGAGAAGGCGGGCAGCACGTCGGCCCCGGGGTGATCGGTAAGTCGCAGCGGCTCACCCATCCGCGCCGCGTTGCCGGCCGGGTCGTAGCGGGCGATCCAGAGGTAGTAGTTGGGCCGGGCCGTCGGGTCGGAGTGATCCGCTCCCGTCCAGATCAGCCAGGGCTGCGTCGGATGCCAGTAGGGCGCCCAGTGCACTCCCCTGCCCTTGGTGATTGCGGTGTCATTCGAGCCGTCGGCCCGCATCACGTGGATCTGCAGGAGATCCTTTTCCAGACGGTCGGTGCGGTAGGCGATCCACTCGCCATCCGGCGAGAAGAACGGGCCGCCGTCGTAGCCAGGCTGGTCGGTGAGCTGCCGCGTGTTCTTCCCATCGGCGTCGCTGACGTAGATGTCGGGATCGCCGTCGCGGTCGCTCACGAACAGGATCGATTTGCCGTCCGGCGAAAATGAACACTCGGCGTCATAGCCGGGGGTGTCGGTGAGCCGCACGAGATCGGTGCCGTCGAGCCGCGCCGTGAACAGATCCATGTGCGGATCGAAGTCCCACTGGTAGCGCCGCCGGCGGCCCGAACGGGCGTCTTCCGCGGCCTCCGCCCGCGCCTTGGCCTCCGTCTCGGCGAGCGCCGGATCGAGATGGCTCGAGGCGAACAGCAGTCGCCGACCGTCGGGGGAGAACCAGCTGCAGGTGGTTCGCCCGCGGCCGGGGCTGACCCGGCGCGGCGGCCGGGGAGCGAGGGCGGCGGGATCGAGATCCTGGACGAAGATCTGGTAGAAGGGATAGCCGTCGGGATACGCCTGGTAGCAGATCTGGTTGGCGACCGGCGAGAAATAGCCTTCGCCGGCCCGCGACATCCCCGCGCTGACCTGCACCGGCTCGGTCATGAACCGCCGCTCGAGCGACGAGCCACCCGCGGGCGGCGCCGCTGCGGGCTGGACACCATGGGCGGGCAGCACGGCCGCAGCGAGTGCGGCCGGGAAAATCAGCTGGAGCACGTTGCAGGTTTGTCGCATCGCGGACAGTATACGCGTCTGCCATCCCGCAGGCCCCCCAAGGAGCCAGGTCCGCCCATGAAGATCTACACCAAGACCGGTGACCAGGGAGAGACGGGCCTGTTCGGCGGGCCGCGGGTGAGCAAGAACCACGCCCGGATCGAGGCCTTCGGCACGGTGGACGAACTCAACAGTCACCTCGGGGTGATCCGCACCCTGCCGGTTGCCGCGGAGTTTGACGCGACGCTGCGGCGGATCCAGTGCGAGCTGTTCGACCTGGGCGCGGAACTCGCCACGCCCGGCAGCAGCGCCGAGCGGATCACCCCCGACCATGTCGCGGCGATCGAGCGGCTGATCGATGAGACGGAGGCTACGCTCGAGCCCCTGACCTGCTTCATCCTCCCCACGGGCACGCCGCTGGCCGCGGCGATCCATGTGGCCCGGACCGTCTGCCGTCGCGCGGAGCGCCGGGACGTGACCCTGGCGGCCCAACTCGACACCACGATTCCCGCCAACGCGATCGAATACCTCAACCGGCTTGGCGACCTGCTGTTCGTGCTCGCCCGCGCAGCCAACCGCCGCGCAGGGGTGCCCGACGATCCCTGGGTTCCCGCATGACGGCCCCAGCCGTCCCGCCGGGAGCCGTCCGGCCGGCCGCCACCCGGGCGTCCGAGGCGGTTCGCGACATCCGGCGGCGGGTGGCCGCCCAGCACGCGGCCGGTGCCGATCCGCTGGCAACGTGGACGCTGGCGACGGATGGCTTCGATCAAGCGATCACGGCACTCTGGGAGTCGATCCTGGCCGACCTGCCGCCGGCCGCGGCCGCGGCGGCCCGCCGCGTGT
>JBJTPO010000575.1:0-7344 GCA_046075145.1 Planctomycetota bacterium | reverse complement strand
CCGCTGCCACCGGACACCTGCGTGAACCCGATGATCCGGCCGTCGGCGTCGAGCCGGGCCGTGAACTCGGCACCGGTGCCCACGCTCACGCCCGGATAGCTGATCGGGCTGACGATGTCGTCGAGGCCGACCGTGCTGCGGTAGCGGAAGTCGCCGCCGATCCAGTCGATCGTGCGAGATCCCTGTGGCTGCCCCGCCCGCGCGTCCACGGGGAAGTAGACCTCGCCCGACGTGCTCACCATGCCGGTGTCGGCGAAGAGCAGCACGCGGCCGCGGCCGTCGCCGAGGCCGGGGTTGTTCGGCGTCGACGACGTGATCATCGCGTCGATCTGGATGCTCGCCGGCGGCGGCACCACCACGACCGGAGCGGGGCTCGAGTAGTAGCCGCTGCCGGGAGCCAGCTGCGTGAAGCCCGAGAGGCCACCGCCGTTCCCGGCGAGCGTGGCCGCAAACCGGGCGCCCGTGCCCGGCGTGACGCCATCGGACCCGACCGTGATCGACGGGGTGAAGAAGTAGTTGTCGCCCGCGTTCGTGAGCGAGAGGCTCGCCACGCCGCCGGCCGACACGACCGCGTTGGCCGTGGCCCGGTTGGCCGCGGCGTTGAGGTCTCCCTCACCGGTGTTGGTGCCGTCGCCGGTGACCCGGATCGTCACATCGCCGCTGTTGACGGTGTGGATCGGGTGCTTGACCTGGAAGCCGTGATCGGTCGTGATCTCGACGGTGTCGGCCACGATCCGGGCATTCTGCGTCATCCGGCTGGCGTTGACCGTGAAGGTCTGGAACAGGTTGACCGCGTTGCTGAGCGTGAGCAAGCCCTCGGGCATGTTGATCGTGACGGAATCGATCTCGCTCTGATCGAGGCCGACCGGCCGGGCCGCATCGCCCCAGCCCACGAACCGCACGCCCTTGCCGTCGAGCTGGTATTCGTACTGTTGCGATTTTTGGTCGCTCGCGGGGGACGGCACCCACAGGAAGCCCGCCGGACGGACCGACGAGACCGTGAGCTTGTCGTTGAGGCTGCGGGGCGCGACGAGCGTGACCCGTGGATCGGTGTAGCCTTCGCCCCCCTCGATGATCTGGATCGAGGTCACCCGGCCCCGCTCGTCGAGCACCGCGACCGCCTGGGCCCCGGAACCGGTCGGATCGATGATCATCACCTGGGGCGGCAGCTCGTAGCCCTCGCCGGCCGATTGCACCGCGATCGATTCGATCTTGTTGCACGACCCGCAGCGGGTCACCGTGCCCGCCACGGCGGGCGCGATCGCCTGCACGTCGTCGATCAGAATGCCGTCGGCGGCGATGCTGGTGACGTTGTCGAGCGTGAAGTCGTAGACGTCGTCGCCCTGACCGCCGCGGAGCAGCAGGCCGTTCATGTTGGTTCCGGACCGACTGACGTTCCGCGTCCGCGGGTTCCTCACCGTGTAGCCGTCGGCCTGCGTGGAGCCACGGATTTCCGTGGCGCCGCCCACGTTGAAAGTGAGCTTGTTCTTCTCGCCGGCCGTCGCGGTGCCGTCGGCGCCGGCGCCGAGCGCACCGTCGAGCAGAAAATCGATCGCCAAGCCCAGCATGGTGAAGTCGAGCAGGTTCTGCAGGGCCGTAGCCGCGAGGACCGCCGTATCCAGACCGTAGTCCTCGGCCATCACGATTGTGGACGTGCTCCCCGCACGGGTCGTGATCGAGTCGTTGCCCTCGCCCGCCTCGATCCGCACGATCCCCGTGCCGCCGGTGATGGCGTCGTTGCCGACACCACCCAGGATCTCGATCAGCCCGGCACCGTTGACGATGATCGTGTCGTTGCCGTCCTCTCCTTCGATGCGGCTCACGGTGCTGCCGTGACCCGACCCGAGCGTGACGCTGTCGTTGCCGTCGCCGCCCTTGAAGATGAGCGGGATGCCGTTGAGCCCGGAGGCATCGAGTTCGTCGTTGCCGAGACCGCCCTCGAAGACCACCCGCGTGACGCCGGACCAGGTCTTGGTGATCGACGTCGAGTAGTTCAGGTACTGCACGGAGACGGTGCTGCCGTCGCTCCAGATCTTGAACTGCTCCGAACCATCTCGCGCGTCGAGCGGATCCTGGTTGCTGACCCGCTTCGGGGCCGCCTCGCCGACGTGGATCAGCAGCGTGCCGGGAACGGCATCGCCCTCGGTGCCGTCGAGTCGGCTGGCGTAGATCGGCGCGCCGTCGCTGCCCTCGTGGACGAGGTTGAAGATCTCGATCCGGGCGAACGTCTTGCCGCCCTTGATCGCAAGCTTGCCCAGGCCCACCTTGTAGTAGTACCGCGCGTAGACCTCCCCGCGCAGCGAGAGGTCGAACAGGTCGAGCGGGTTGCCGGTATCGACCACGAGGCCGATCGCCTCGGTGAGCCGGAGCTTGCCGTCGTTGTTGGGGTCGTTGAGATTGACCTCGCCGACCACGCGAAGGCCGCCCTCGATGCCGCCCTTGGCCAGCACGAGATCGATGCCGCCGTAGAGCCCGAACGAGACGATCGTCTGGAACTCCGGCACGTCGGCCCCGGTGCCGTCGGCATTCGCGCGGTCGGAGACGTAGAAGCCCTGGGCGATGTCGGCGATCTGGCCCGACACCATGTATTGATTGATGCCATAGGTGTCGAACCCGAAGGCGAGGTTCGAGTTCATCTCGAACGACGCCCGCAAGCCGACCTCGAAGCAGATGATCTTGAGGAGCGGGATCTCCTTCTCGAACTCGTACTGCAGCTTCGGCAACTGGTAGGTCACGAGCGTCGCCGTCTTCCCCATCATCAGCTGGAAGAGGTTGAGCGGATCGTCGAGCAGGGGCACGCGGAGGCCGCCGCGGTCGGCGGCGTTGTTCGAGATGAACCCCTGCTTTCGCTTCTGCTCGTCGCTGTTGGGGTTCGTGGCCCGGAGGGCGTCGATCGCCGCCTTGGCGTCGTCGTTGGCCGTGCTGTTCGTGCCGCCGTAGAAGCCAGAGGCCCGCTTGCCCAGGGCGAGATTGTCGTACACCATGTCGCCGTACTTGTATTGCGATCCGGGGGCGGGCGCCGCGCCGTTGAGGGCGGCCTGGTCGCCAAACTGCTTCGGGAACCAGAACCGGCCCATCGGGATCTGGATGTTGACGCCCGCGGGCAGGGCCGCGATCCGGGCCACGAGGTTGTCCACCGCCGTGACGACATCGATCACCGCGCGGACAGTCTTGCCCTTCGGCCCGCCGTAGGCCTCGAGCAGATCCACCACCTTGATGGTGCGACCGGTGACGTCGGAAAGGACCGGGATCCGCGAGTTGAAGAACTGCAGCACCGGCCGGACCTGGCTGAGGTACGGCTCGGCCTCGTCGACGACCGGCTTGATGAACTTCGTGAGGAAGCTACCGACGTCGAGCCGGATGTTGTTGAAGCCGATCTCCGGCTTGAGATCCATCTCCTTGACGAGCGGCGAGGCCGGATTGATGCCCTGATCACCGCCGGGCGTCGTCGTGGCCTGGGTCTTCTCGTCCTCCTCGGCGAACAACGCCTTCAGGCCCATGTCGCCGTCGTCGGCGGCCTGCTGGCTCGTGCCCTGCGTCTGCGCCTGAGTCTGATCCTTGACGTCCGCCTTCGCCTTGTCGATCCGCGCCCGCGCCGCCCGGGTGCTCCAGTCGAGGTTGAAGTCGGCGAAGATCCGCGGAATCGAGAGGTTGGCGCTGGAGGCCGTGTCGCCGACCGACAGCTCCATGGTCAGGTTCGCCACGGCCTCGGCATGGAAGTCGACCTGGAACGTGTTCTTGAAGCCCGCCGACTTCAGCTCCCGCCAGGTGATCCGGCCCGGGGAGGCGTCGGCGTTGATGTCGGCGACCGGGTCCCAGCCCTTCTGCGTGTCGATATACGTCCGGTCGGCGGGCGTGCCGTAGTCGACGAACGTGCCGGAACGGGTCGCCTGCCGGGAGACGACGTCGTCCACGTCTTTCAGCCGCGCAAACTGGATCCGATACCACTTCTTGTCGGCCTCTCCGGGCGTGGCGAACGTGAAGCCCGCCTGGCCGAGGTTGTAGGTGTTCGTGTTGCCGGGAACCGCTTCCACGTCGCCGGCGGCGTTGAGTCGCGCCGGCACCGCCTGCGCCAGGGCCTGGTTCAGCTGCGCGGCGCGCAGTGCGGCCCCCGTGCCGCCCGTCGAGGTGTCGAGCGTGACGAAGTAGTTCTGCTGATCGTATTCCACCTGGATGTTGATCCTGCCGCCCGCCTGATTCTGGTCGATCAGGTCGGCCCGGATGGGGAGCACGATGAAGGGCTCGTAGGGCACGAGCCGCGTGAGATACAGCCCAGCGGGCAGCGGCTCGCGGATCGAAACCATCGTCCGCTCGTAGTAGAGCGGCGTGGTGCCGAGCGTCACGTTGCCGGTCTCGGCCAGCAGATTCCAACCGGTGCCCGCGTTCGACCGTCCCTCCTCGACCATGACGAACATCGGCTTGCCGCTGCCGGTGTTGAAGTCGGCGTTGTCGTTGGCATCAAAGGCGCGGCTCCAGCCGCCTGACGAGACGGTGTAGACGCCGTTCTCCTCGGCGAGCGACTGGTTCTTGACGAGCACCCGGTCGCCCACCTTGACCTGGACGCCGTCGATGATGCCCATGCCCCGCAACGCGACGTTGCCGCCGGTCGCCACCCGCACCGGGAAGTCGAGGGCGTCCAGACGCGACGGCGGCGCGACCTTGAGCTTGAACTCGTAGTATTCCTTCGCGTAGACGCCCTCGATCTCCGACTGCTGCCAGAAGAGCGGCGCGTAGGCCCAGGCGGTGCCCGGCTTGGCGATCGCACCGGAGTTGCCCTCGAGCGGCGTGCCGGAGGGGCTGATGACCCGCTTGGTGCCGGGACCGCCGACGGCGTAGCCCGCGTCACGGACGGTGTTGCGGCCCGCCGAGGCGCTCGGGTCGACCATGTTCAGGCCGACCGCCGCCGAGAACCGGGTGGGAAGCTCGTTGTTGCGATTGACGCCGGTCGCCTCGTCGTCCCGCTGGTCGGCCGTCACCTGCGGCCCGTCGCTGGCGTCGTAGAAATACTGCGAGTCGACGTCGGTGAAGCCGGAGAGGCCACGGCGGATCTTGTCGGTGGCCGCGAGCCGGAGGAAGAACAGGCTACCCGACAGCTGCGCCGGCTTCATCGCCGTGACTTCGATCAGCGTGTGGGCATAGGGGCTGGTCTGGGGCACGTACATGCCCTGGTCGTTGAGCTCGGCGGGCACGAAGCTGCCGTTGCCGCTGTCGGTGCCCACCACCCACCAGATCTTCTGACCGCTGTTTGTCGCGGACGGCTGCTCGCCGCAGCCGCACGGGTCGTAGACGGCCGGATCGGTGGACACCAGCGCCGTCACGTCGGTCGCCTGGTTGTTGACCGCGATCGCCCGGTAGGCCTGACCGGTGGTCGCGTCGATCACGTCCACGTCGTCGGTGGTGACGGCCGTGCCCATGGTGTCGACGATCTTCCAGTAGCCGGCGCCGGCGTCCCACCGCTGCGTGTAGTTCTTCGAGGCCCCCGTGAGCGTGGCGTCGAACCGCAATTGGGCTTCGAACTGGCCCGTGGAACCCGAGAAGTTGCCCCGGCTGCCCGCATCGCCGGTGCTGTCGACCTTCAGGTAGAAGCCGTCGGTGATGCTGAACCCGAAGCCGAGCAGCATCTCCCAGCCCACCTGCAGCCGCAGCCCGCCGTCGAATGCCGCCCCGATGCCGATGCTCTCGAGCGCGTCAAGCTGGAAGCTCATGTCGATGCCGGTGTAAGACCTTTTGGCCGAGCCGGAAGACGATCTCGAAGGCGTCGGCCCCACGCACGTCGTTGAGGAGCACCTCGCGGTTCTTGTCCATGAACACGACGCCGATGTCTTCGGGCCGCGTGGCCGACACCATCGAGTCGAGCGACCGGTCCATGCTGATCGGGTCGTACTTCAGCAGGATGTTGGCGTGCTTGGGGCCGAGGTACTCGAACACCGACTGCCGCATGATGTCGAAGATGCCCTCGCCGGCACCCCGCATCTTGTTCCGCATGTCGAGGAGCCAGCCGGTGCGGAAGCCGAAGATCGAGTTCACCGCACCGCCGAGCTTCCCCTCCATGAAGGGCAGCGGGATCTTGTCGAGGCCCTTGAGCGCGCTCTCGACGCCCCCGATCGCGGCGTTGAGCTTGTCGAGGATCATCGCCGGGTCGCGGATGTAGTCGACGAGCGTCTCCTGGGCCCCCAGCAGGTTCCGCGAGTTTTCGAGCTCGGGCGCGAAGGCGAAGAGCACGCCGCCCAGATCCTCCGCGGCCGTCTCCAGCCGCCCCCGCCACGAGGCCCGCCACCGCAGGTATTCCGCGGATCCGAAGAAGCCGAGCCGGTCGAGTTCGTTGCCGAGCTGGATGCCGGCGGCATCCACGGTCTTGCCGGCATTCGTCAGCGTCGCGATCGCCTCACGGGCCTCTTCCAGCCGGCTCACCGCATCGAAAAAGCCGCCCAAATCGGGAAGCGAGAGATAGAAGCTCGCCGGATGATCGGCCAGCCGCGTCGGATCGTCGACGCTGGTGAGCATCTCCTGCTGGCTCTGGACGGTCAGGTTGGCCGGCGCGAAGGCGTCGAAGATCGGCATCGTCGCGCGGGCCGAACCGCTGAACGTGGCCGCGTAGTTGCCGATGTCGAGCGCGGCCAGTTCACCCGTGCCGGGGGAGATCTCGTAGCGGGACGAGGGCGTGGTGAAGGTGGCGAAGCCGGTGGCGCTGGTGACGGAGTTCGAGAGGGTGAGCTGCGTGGCGCCATTGACCTGCGAGATCCTCGTGCCGGCCGGGATGCCGTCGCCCCTGACGAGCATCCCCACGGCGAGCCCGCTGGTCGAAGCCACGGTGAGCGTGGTGCCCGATCCCGTGAACTGCTTCTCGACCTTGGGCCCGTCGAGCTCGACCACCAACTCGCCGCCCTGGAGAGCGGCCGTGCCTTTCCGCACGTCCAACCCGAACTTGGCCGGGAACGTGAGGTTTTGGCCGTTGACGCTGAACGTGATCGTGAACGAGGTGCCGTTGGTCAGGCCATGGCCGGTCGTCCCGTCATGCCCGTAGAGGAAGGTGTCCGCGTTGACGAGGTCGTAGCCGACCGAGAGCACGCTCGTCGAGTTGACGACCACGCTCAGCGGCGTCTTCCCCTCGCCGTCGATCAGGCTGTCGATGCCCTTGGGCAGCGGCTTGCCCAGGAGTTCGTAATAGACGCCCATGTCGACGTCGAAGGGCACCGTCGCCAGCTTGCTGGCCCGGTAGACGAAGTCGATCCGATAGGCCTTGCGATCCGAGTCGTAGGTGATTCGCAGGTCGGACGAGGGGACGCCGAGCGACGTCTCCAGGGCCCGCTCCAGTTCCTGCGGCGACGAGGCCGAGAGCTTGCC
>JBJTPO010000574.1:0-2212 GCA_046075145.1 Planctomycetota bacterium | reverse complement strand
CCCAACGTGCCCGGCCACGTCGCCAATCCGGAGGTGCCGGCGGTGCTCGAGGCCGTGATCGCCGAAGCCCGCCAGCGGGGTGATGACCTCGTGCTCGCGAGCGACCCCGATTGCGACCGGCTCGGTGCCGCCGCCCCGCTCACGCGGGCTGCCGGCGCGGCATGGAACACGCTCACCGGCAACCAGCTTTGTGCCCTCCTGTGCGAGCAGGCGATCGCGGCCCGCAAGGCCCGCGGCCAGGCCAAGGCCGGCGACTACGTCGTGACCACGCTCGTGACGAGCGGTCTCGTCCGCCGCGTCGCCGAGGCCCATGGCCTGAAGGTCGACGACACCCAACTCGTGGGCTTCAAGTGGATCTGCTCGGCGATCGACCGCCACGGACCGGAAAACTTCGTATTTGGCACAGAGGAGTCACACGGCTATCTCGCCGGCACGCATGTCCGCGACAAGGACGCGGCGGTGGCCGCCCTCTTGATGGCCGAGCAGACGGCGGCGCTCGCCGTCGCGGGCCGCACGCCCCACGAACTCCTCGACGACCTCTATTGCCGGTTCGGCTGCCACCAGGAGCGGACGGTGAACGTGATGCTCCCGGGCGCCAGCGGCATGGACCGGATGAAGGAGATCATGGCCACGCTCCGGGCCAAGCCGCCGACGGCCTGCGGCGGCCTCGACGTGGTGCGCACCCGCGATCAGGCCACCCTCACCACCTGGACGCCCGGCGGCACGCCCGAGCCCTACGAGGGCGTGAAGAGTGATCTGGTGATCTTCGACCTGGCGGGCCTGGCAGGTGCCGGCAGCCGATCCGGCGGCCGGTTTCCCGCGGTGGGCAACGCCGTGGCCGCCCGTCCCTCGGGCACCGAGCCCAAGATCAAGTTCTACCTGTTCACGGCGGCCGAGCCCTGCGCCGCCGCGGAACTCCCCTCCGTGAAGGCCGCGCTCACGAAGCGGCTCGACGCCATCGAAGCCGACCTCCGCGGCCTCGTGGGCGTGTGACCGCGGCCGTCACGGAAGACGACTGGGCGAACTGGCATGGTGCCGGAAAGGCGCCGTCGCTAGCCTCGTTCCGCCTCGTCCACCTGCACCCCGTACCTCCGGAGTCGCGTGCATCATGCCGTCCAAGACTTTCATGCTCGTCGCCGCGTTTGCCCTCATCTCCTGCACCGTCCGCGCCGAGTCGGTCACCACGGCCGCGACAGCGTGGCCGGCCGTCGTGGGTCAGGCCCCGGCGAATCCCGCCGACGCCATCGTGGGCGACTGGAAGCCCGCCGACATGCCGGTGACCGTCCGCATCTTCCCCGCCCAGGGACAGTATCTCGGCGGGATCGTCGTGGCCGAGAATCCCGCGCTCGTCAACAAGGAACTGCTCCGCGGGGTCACCTACGATGCCGCCAGCAACACCTGGCGGGGCGAGGTGTTCGCGCTCAAGCGAGGCGAGTTCGTGCCGATGACGATCCGCACGACGCCCGCCGGCCTCGAGATGGTGGCCGGGGCCGGGCTGATGTCAAAGACGATCGAGTGGGTGCGGGCTCAGTAGCCCCGCTGGACTCACGCCCGACGCCCGACCTGCAGCGTGTCGGCCACCACGTCGACCCACGTGCGCGCGGCCAACCGCCTGACGATCGCCTGCTGGCGGGCGAGCACGGCGTCGCGGTGATCGAGCACATGCAGGATCGCCCGGGCAAGCTCGGCCTCGCCGAGTCCGGGGTCGAAGTATTCGGCCGCCGCGAGTTCCTCGGGCGTGAGCACCTCCGCCACCGCCGCCAGCCGGCCCATCACCACCGGTGTGCCGGCCGCCACCGCCTCGCCGAACACCGGCGGCAGGCAGGCGGCCTCGCCGCCGGCCACGACCACCGCCCGGGCGTGCCGCAGGAGGCGGGCCCGCGCCGCCTCGCCGAGCCCGGCCGCCTCGGCCACGTCGAACGGTAGCCCGAGCGCTTCGACCTCGTCGAGCACCTCGTCGCCCCGCGGCAGGCGGCCGTCGAGGAAGAGTTTCAGGTTGCGCCTCTGCCGCCGGAGCACGGTCGCATAGGCCGGCAGCAGCAGGCCGGGCTCGCCACCGGGGAGCGCCGCCGCGAGATACGCGGCCCGCTCGAAGGGGAAGTCGCAGAAGTGCCGGTGCGGCGGCCTTGCCTCGTCGCCCATGAACAACCCGCGGAGGTCGTCGCCGAGCCGCCGCTGCGAGGCCTCCTCGCCCGCGGGCGCGACGGTCGCC
>JBJTPO010000573.1:0-2641 GCA_046075145.1 Planctomycetota bacterium | reverse complement strand
CGCGATCAGGTAGCGGGGCGAGTCGCCGTCGGACCACACCGCACCGTCGCCGGTGAGGGTGCCGATCCAGCGCCCGTCGAGCGTGAGCGCGGTGTTGCCGAACGCGCGCCACGCCAACCCGGCGCCAAGCGCGTAGGTGGGAGGCGGCCGTCGCCGTGCCGGCTGGCCGCGAGCGCCCCGCCGAATGCCACGAGTTCACCGAACGACGAGGCCGCATGCGGCCCGTCATTTCCACCACCGGCGGCGGACTCGAAGCGGGCGAATACGGCCGGCAGCGAGAACAAGAGCCACCAGGCGGCCGTGAACGCGAAGGCCGTCCTGAGGCCGCCGGCGGCCGTGAGCCCGAGCGCGTCGTGGGCGGTGGCGATCGCCGTGGCCGCCAAGAGCGCCACCGCCCCGCCGGCATAGCCGGCCGCAAAGCCGAAAGCCGAGAGCCGGTCGGCCATCCGCCCGCTGGTGATCCGCGCCAGGAGGCTGCCGGTGAAGATCGCGGCCATGTCGAAGCCGACGTTGGAGGCGGCCACGGCGGCGAGGATGACCACGCGGGCCGTGGGTGGGGCCGCCGCCATGGCGACGAGCGCCGCCGCGCCGGTGAGCACGCTCGCCACCAGAGCCGACTGATGCCGCCGCCTTCGGTCGGCCCAGGCCGACAGCCCCGGAGCCACCACGGCCGAGGCGAGCATCGCGGCCGCCAGCGTCCAGGGCCAGACCACGCCCGGGGCCAGGCCCCAGGGGCGGTCGGCGAAGGCCACCTGCTCCACGTAGGCCACGACCAGCGTGATCAGGACGGTCGAAAAGGCGCTCGCCGCCCAGTCGAGGAGGATCCAAGCGAAGGCGGTGAACCGGCTTGGTCTCGCGGTCGGGAATGGTGAGGTGGGCGGCATGCCGGGCAATGTAGCGAATCAAGACCGAGCCCCGGTCAGTCGCAGAGCCAGCGCATCATCGACTCGGCCGTCGGCATCCGATGTCGGTCAGCCCAGCGGCAGAGCACCGCCGCGGCGACGAGGAACACGACGGCCAGGCCGAGCGCCCAGCCCACCGGCATCGCCACCTGCCAGAGGGCGGTGGCGTCGACCCCGGTCGCAAGCCCCGCGGCCCAGAGGGGCCAGACGTGGACGGCGTGGTGGGCGAGGTAGAGGGACAGCGAATGCCGGCTCAGGGGCGCTGCCCAGGCCACGAGCCCGCGGTAGCGGGGCATACCGGCGTCGAGCAGCCGGTGCAGCCCCGCCAGCGCGAGCGTGACCACGCCGAGCGTGCCGAGGACATAGGCGGTCGAGGCGGGGAACATGGTCCAGGCCTGCGTCGCGTTGCCGCTGACCGCCGGCGGCAGCGCCGGCCAGGCAAGGACGAGCACCGCCGCGACGGCCACGAGACCGAGGCCGATCGCCGTGACACGGCGATCGCCTCCGGCCCACCCTCCGGCGAGGGCGTAGCCAGCCAGCGGAAAGGCCAGCCAGGGAAAGATTGGGAAGTAGCCGGTCACGAGCCAGCCCAGCGCCACGTCGGTGAACGTGAACTCGTAGTCGAAGTAACCCTGCGTCCATGAATCAGGGTAGCCGACCACGATCCGCAGGGTCGGCGCGACCGCGACGGCGAGCGCGGCCGCCAGCAGCACCACCGCGTCCGGCATCCGCCGGGCCGCCTCCAGGGCGAGCATCCCGCAGCCGATCAGCGTGAGGATGTCCCAGTTGAAGACATCCTCCGGCAGCCAGATGAGCACATTGAAGGTGAAACCCAGGCCGATCAGGAACAGCCCGCGGCGGACCGTGCCCTTGGCGATCGCCGCCTCGCTCCGCCCGCAGCGGCGCTGGTGCTCCAGCCAGAGCCGGTAGCTCACGCCCGTGAGCAAGGTGAACGTCGGGGCCGCGAACCCCGTCGGCAGCCACCATGTCTGATGGACCCCGGCGAACGCACTGCCGGCCGTGCCGTGCCAGCCGGCCAGATTTTCCGCGAAGTGCACGACCACCATCAGCGCGATCGCGACCGCCCGCATGACGTCGATCGAGGCATGGCGATCGGCCGCGGCCGTCGCCGGCGTGGCAGCGGCATTCACGGCGTCGCCCGTTGGGAGAGCAGCTCCACCACGAGCAGCGCGGTCTGCACGACGAGCAGCACGACGATCGCCCACTCGAGGCCGAGTTGCCGGCGGGCGATGCCCGCCTCCAGGGCCCGCTGGCCGCAGGCCTCGGCGACCCGCTCGGCCAGTTCGGCCTGCTGGGTCGCGAACTCGTGCCGTTCGACGAGCCGCGTCCGTTCCCGCAGCCGCTCCCCGAGCTGGCTGGCGAGGGTTGGCGGGTGCAGCGGCGGGGCATGGACGACCGGCGCCAGCAGCGCAAGGCGCCGGCCCACGGCGACGGCCTCACGGTGTCGGCCCGCTCGTTCGGCACGGCGATCGGTGGCGTGCTCGTCGAGCGCGAGGCTCGCGGCCACGTCCGCTTCGACCGTCTCGAGCAGCGCTGCCGCGCGTCGCTCGGCGTCCCGCAGGTCTGCCTCGATGCCGGCAAACTCGATGACCGCGGCCTCCAACTGGCCGAGTCGTTCGGGCGGTCCGACGACTGCGCCCCGCCCGGCCGCCCAGGCGACGTGACAGCCGGAGAGCGGCACGAACGCCACGGGAACCAATGGGCCGGCCGCCGCGGAC
>JBJTPO010000572.1:0-1090 GCA_046075145.1 Planctomycetota bacterium | reverse complement strand
CCGTCTCCTCGTGGATGAACAGGCCGCGGTTCGGGCCGAGCTTGCTGGCCACCGGGCTATCCACGAGGGTGCTGGAGTCGGAGCTGCTCATCTGGAACAGCACCCGCAGCTCGAACTCCTTGATCGCATTGCGGTCGAAGGTGCGCTGGAGATTGGTGAGCGAGTCGCACCAGCAGATCACATGGATGCCCACGGGCGGGCCGTCGCGGAGCACCTTGAGGAGGTTGTCGGCCGGGCTGGCCTTCTTCTCCTCGCCAAAGCCACCGAAGCCGAAGTCGCCCTCGGCCTTGCGGAGCTCGCGGAACCGGCCGAGGTCACGGACCACGAGAAACACCGCCTCCCCGTCGAGCACCTGCTCGTCGAGCCGCCGGGTCACCTCCGCGGCCAGGGCGGCCATCGCGTCGGCCACGCCGAATCGGCCGGCGAGTTGAATCTCGTGCGGCAGGTGTTCCGCCAGCCGGGCGAGCATGATGTCAGGTTTCTCCTCGGCGATCGCGGGCTCCATCACCACGAACCGCGCCGCCCGCCCGAGCCCTCCGCCCGGATGGGGATCGTGCTCGGCGGCCAGACTCACGATCGTCATCGCCAGGAGGCTGGTGCCAAGATCCTCCCGCTGGCCGGCAATCAGCATGTTGGCGCCCCCCTGGCGGCGGAAGATCGCCGCGGTGGGATCCTTGATCGCGATCGCGTCGCCCAGCCAGGCGAGCGGGGCGAGCAGCTCCTGGCCGCCGATCGTGCCGTGGGCGAGCATCTCCGTGAGCAGCGGGTTCAGGGCCGGGTCGGCCGCCTGGTTGCCGTCGAACACGATCCGCTCGAGGTGCGGGATGTCGGTCCGCCGGTCGGCCAGCTTCCGCAGGTCGCCCAAGAACTGCTCCCGCTGCTCGTCGGTGAGAAACACCACCTGGAACGGGTTGTTGCCCTCGACCATGCCGTTGGCGTCGTTGTAGATCGCCTCACCGGGCCGGGTCAGCAGCCGGGCGGCGGTGTTGTCGTCGGAGAGGATCAGGCTCGAGTCGGCCTCGTTGCACTGCAGCGCGATGCGGACCGCCATCTGGCCCATCGTGGCCCGCGGCAGGCTGTAGGAGCCGCC
>JBJTPO010000571.1:0-1562 GCA_046075145.1 Planctomycetota bacterium | reverse complement strand
GTCGGCAAGGCCACGCCGTCGAGCGCCCTCCGCGCCGGCGACTTGAAGCTGATCGATTTCTTCGAGGATGGCGGGCACGTGGAGCTCTACAACCTCCGCGATGATCCCGGGGAAGAGCGAAACCTGGCCCCCCCCATGCCCGACGAGACGGCGAAGCTCACGGCGGCGCTGCGGGCCTGGCAACGCGAGACGAAGGCCGCGATCCCGAACACCCCGAACCCCGCCTACGATCCCCGCGCCGAACGGCCCCGCGGCGGCCGCGGCGGCAAGCCGGGTGGCGGTGGCGGCCGCGGCGGCCGGCCCGGTGACGCCGACCGCTGATCGACCGGCGCCGCGCGACAACGGCCGCCCCGCCGCCTGGTACTCAGCCGAGTACGCCCCGCGACTCGAGCAGACCGAGCACGGCCTCGACGCTCTTGGCCAGCGGCCACTCGTGCGAGGGGATCACGAGATCGGCATCCGTCGGCCGCTCATAGGGGGCGCTGACGCCGGGGAAGTCGGCAATCTCACCGGCGTCGGCCTTGGCGTACGCGCCGCTCGAGTCTCGCTTCCGGCAGACCTCCACCGGCGCCGCCAGGTGCACCACCAGGAACCGGTCGCGGCCCAGCCGCTCGGCCGCCTTCGCCCGCACCGCCGCATCCGGGGCCACGAAGGCCGCCAGGCAGATGAGCCCCGAGTCGTTGAAGAGCCTGGCCACCTCGGCCGAACGCCTGAGGTTCTCGCTCCGCTCGTCGGCCGAGAAGCCAAGGTCGCGGGAGATGCCCTGCCGCATCCCGGTGCCGTCGAGCACCGTCGCGGCATGGCCCGCGTCGAAAAGTCGCCGCTCGACGCCCCGCGCCAGCGACGTCTTGCCCGAGCCCGGCAGGCCCGTGAACAGGATCGTGACGGGCCGCTGCCCGAACCGCGCCGCCCGCTCCTCGGCCGTGACGCCGCCGGCGGCCGCCTCCTGATCTGCGACTGACGGCTCGGCTCCCCAGTGGTCCTTCCTCCCGTCCTCGGGCTCACGATCGAGGATCATCCCAGCGGCCACGGTGGCGTTGGTGAGCCGGTCGATCATGATGAAGCCGCCCGTGGCCCGGTTGCGGCGGTAGGCGTCGAAGGCGATCGGCGCCGTGAGCGTGATCCCGCAGCGGCCGATCTCGTTCAGGGCGAGCGTCGGAGCCGGCTCGCGGTGGAGCGTGTTCACGTCCACCCGGTAGCGGAGGGCGGAGACCTTGCCCGGCACGACCTTCGAGGTCTGCTTGAAAAGATACTCCTTGCCCGGCACGAGCGGCTCCTCGGCCATCCACACCACCGTGGCGTCGAACCGGTGATCCACCTTCGGCACGTTGCCGGGACGCACCAGCATGTCGCCGCGGCTGGAGTCGATCTCGTCCTCGAGCGTGAGCGTCACCGAGAGCGGCGCGAAGGCCTCCTCCAGCTCCCCGTCGAAGGTCACGATGCTCTTCACGCGGCTCCTCTTCCGCGACGGCAGCGACATGATCTCGTCGCCCTTGCGGATGATGCCGCTGGCCACGGTGCCGGCGAAGCCGCGGAAGTAGAGGTTCGGCCGGAGCACGAGT
>JBJTPO010000570.1:0-4332 GCA_046075145.1 Planctomycetota bacterium | reverse complement strand
CGGCCGCTCCCGCAGGCCGATGTCGTCGAACACGTCCTCCTTGCCGATCGCCGCCCGCATCGGGCCGCTGGCCATCGCGAAGTAGCCGTCGTCAGACACCTTCCAGCCGGCGTACTGGGCGGCGAGGCAGGCTGCGACGGCCCGCTCGCTCGTCACCCGGACGGTCGGCAGCGGACAGTCCGGCCAGGCCGCCTCGCCCGCCGCCGCGCTCGCCTTCAGGAGCGTGACGGAACCGGCGCCGCCGAGCGCCACGCGGGCCATGCCCAGGCCGGCCTCGTCGCCGCCGGCCGCCGCCACGCCGCAGTCGAGCACCCGCACTCCGGCCCGGTCGTGGCACGCGACCGCGAGGGCGGCGGCGTGGCGGACCATCTCCTCGGCGATCTCGTAGCCCCGCTCGTTCAGGCCCATGCGTGGTTCTCCAGGTGCGACCATAATGCGCTTCCGATGGGCATGCGGCAACGACGCTGCGCGGCGCCGCCCGATCCCGCCGCCGACCCTGCCGGAGCGACTTTCTCCCGTGGCCAGCCTGACCGTCGAGAACTACGCCAAGACGATCTACCAGCTCACGGCGGCCCAGGACGGGCGGCCGGCCAGCACGGGGCAGATCGCCACGACCCTGGGCGTCTCCCCGGGCACCGTGACCAGCATGCTAAAGACGCTCGACGCGGCGCGGCTGGCGACCCATCGCCCCTACGAGGGCGTGGCGCTCACCCGTGCCGGTCGGATGCTCGCCCTGCGGGTGATCCGCCGCCACCGGCTGATCGAGCTGTTCCTGATGCGGACGCTTCACATGACCTGGGACGAGGTGCACGACGAGGCCGAGCACCTCGAGCATGCGGTCAGCGACCTGCTCGTGGAACGGATCGACGCCTTCCTCGGTCGCCCGGAGGTCGATCCGCACGGCGATCCGATCCCACCGGCCGACGCCCACACCCTCGGCGGTGGCGAGGACGCGCCGCCACGCTCGCTGGCCGACTGCGGCGCGGGCACAGGCTTCCGGCTGGCGCGGGTGCTCGACCAGTCGCCGGAGTTTCTCCGTTACCTGACCGAGTGCGGGCTGGCGCTGGGCACCGTCGGCGAGGTGGAACGCAACCCGGACGGCGTTGGGCTGATGCGGGTGCGGGTGGCGGGCCGCCCGCTCTCGCTGGCGCTCGACGCCGCCGGCAAGCTCGCCGTCGTCGAGGCTTGAGCAGACCTCGCCGACTCGACACCGTCCTGGACCGCCTAGTTTGACGCCCGATGTTCCCAGACGGCCGACTGGCCGAGGCACTCGTCCACCATCACCCTGAGTATGCCGGAGAGCGGCGTGCCGCGGGCCGCGAGCGACTCGAGCAGCCGGCCGCCGATCCAGCCGGCGATCCACTCCGCCGTGGTATTGGCCATCGGCAAGAGCACGCACTCCGCGGCCGGGAACACCCAGCGGCGATCCGCGAACCGGACGGTCACCTCCGGGCCGCCGAGCGGGCCGGTCTCCGTCTCGACCGCGAGGAACCGGTTGGCCGTGGGCAGCAGCATCTTGTGGTCGAGCCCGGTGACGATCGCCGTCACGGCATCCCGCAGGGCGATGAAATCCACCACCATGCCGTGCGGGTCTGGAGGGCCCTCGACGTCGACGCCGACCGTCCAGTTGTGCCCGTGCACCGGATCGCAGAGGTCGTCGGCAAGGGTGATGAAGTGGCCGGCGCAGAAGACGTGCACGGCCTTGCGGAGCTGAACCTGGAAGCGGTCGGTCATGGCGTCTGCGTCGGGGGAATCGCGGCGTCGAGAGGGGCTGCGAGTCGCCCGTCCCGGAGGAGAATATAGAGGGCCGCGGCGACGAGGTCGGCGGTCGTGCCCGGGTTGAGCCGCCGCGGTGTTCGGAGCGAGGCGTCGAAATCGGCGATCGCGGCCAACCACTCGGGGGCGGCGGCAGCCACGGGGGCAGCGGGTTCGCGGGCTACGAGGGCCGCCGCCCGGGCCGTGACCTCCTTGGCGGCGGCCGGCCCGTGGCGGCGGCCGATCAGCGAGTCGGGGCAGCGGGCGAGTTGCCGGAGGTGACAGCGGATGATCGCCGGCTCGAGCGGCCAGCCGGCGGCGATGGCCTCGGCCAGGTCGGCCACCGGGCCGGTGAACAGTTCGTCGTAACCCTGCGACCAGAGTCGAGCGATCGTGTCGCGATCGGCCGACTCCCGCATCGCCGTGCGGATGTCGGTCGGCGGCGGACCGAAGACGTCCCAGTTTTCGCTCCGGCCCAAGCCGCCCGGCTTCGCGATGTGGATCGCCTCCCAGATCGCCGCCGCGTCGGCCGGCCCGGCGGCCGCCACGATCGCGTCGGCGGCAGCGGCCGACATCGGCGTCGGGCCGACCGGGGCACCGGGAGCGGCGGCCAGCGGCGCGACCACGAGCACGATCCCGAGATTGGCGTTTGATGGCGTGGCGGCCGCCGTCGCCCGCACGGCCCGAAGAATGGTCTCGCCAAGCGGTCTGGTTGCTGCCGCATCCAGCGCACGCCCTGCGGCGATCCCGGCGGCCACGAGATTCGCGAACGTGAGGTCGGGAAACGATGCGGCCGGGTGGACGTTGCCCGGCTTCGCCGCCGCCGCCTCGAGGATGCCGGCGACCGCCAGGCACCAACCGCGGCCCCGCGGCGCGAGCGCCGCGGGCAGCGCTGCCGCTGCCCGGGCGAAGGCTGCGTGGAAGCGGGGGGCGGAAAGCGTCATGCGAGAATTTCGTGAGCAACAGGAGTCGGACTCGTCGCCGAAACCGAAGACTACACTGGGGGCCAATCGCAGGCGGTCACCTAAGGGCGACGACAAGGAGCACAGGACGGCATGGCATCGACGAATCCGGCTGAGGCGAGCATGGGGCCGGAGTGCTTCATCAACCGCGAACTGAGCTGGCTGGAGTTCAATCTCCGGGTGCTCGAGGAGGCCGAGAACGACGAGAATCCGCTGATGGAGCGGCTCAAGTTTCTGGCCATCTTCAGCTCGAACCTCGACGAGTTCTTCATGGTTCGCGTGGCGGGGCTCCGCGAACAGGCCTTTGGCGAGAGCGCCCCGCAGGACGAGGCTCCCGACGGGATGCCGGCGCTCGCCCAACTCAAGGCGATCGCCGTTCGCACGCAGGAGCTCGTGGCCCGGCAGTATCGCTGCCTCCGTGAGCGGCTGGCACCGGCCCTGGAGGCCGAGGGGTTCCAGTTGCTGCGCTATGGCGAACTGGCGGGGCCGCAGCGGGAGCAAGTCGACCGCTTCTTTCACGACCGCGCCCTGCCGATCCTGACGCCGATGGCGGTCGATCCCGCGCATCCGTCGCCGCGGTACCACAACCGCGGCCTCTATCTCGGCGTGATGCTGCACCGCGCGGAGGGGCTCGGGCCCAAGCAACTGTTCGCCGTCGTCCAGGTGCCGCAGGTGCTGCCGCGGATCGTGATGCTCTCCGGCGGTGAGCCGGGGAAGACCCCGTTCGTGCTCCTGGAGGACGTGATCTCGGCCCGGCTGCCCGACCTGTTCGGCGGGTTCGAGGTGGACACCTGGACAGCCTTCCGGATCACCCGCGACAGCGACCTCGAGTTGCTGGAGCAGGAGTCGGACGACATGCTCAAGTTGATCGAGGACCGCCTCAAGGCCCGGCAGCGGGGGCAGGCGGTGCGGATCGAGGTGGCGTCCAAGGCCGATCAGCGGCTGGCCGCCCTGATCATCGACGAGGAGGGGCTGCGGGCCCCCGAGGGCGACGACGGCTACAGCGAGGTCTATCGGATCGACGGGCCGCTCGACCTGACGGCGCTCTGGGAGCTCCACAAGCTCCCCGGTTTCGAGCGGCTCCACGACAAGCCCTTCACGCCCCGCCCGCCGCGTGGCATGGGGCGGCAGGCCGACGACATCTTCCGCACGATCGCCGGCCGCGACATCCTGCTGCATCACCCCTACGAGTCGTTCGACCCGGTGGTGGAGTTCGTCACCCGGGCCGCCGCCGACCCCAAGGTTTTGGCCATCAAGCAGACGCTCTACCGCACCAGCGGCGACTCGCCGATCTCACGGGCCTTGATCGACGCGGCCGAGTCGGGCAAACACGTGACGGCACTCGTGGAGCTCAAGGCCCGGTTCGACGAGGCCAACAACGTCAGCTGGGCGCGGCAGATGGAGCGGGCGGGCGTGCACGTCGTGTTCGGGTTCCTCGATCTCAAGACCCACTGCAAGGTCTCGCTGGTGGTGCGGCAGGAGGGAGCCGGCCTCAAGCGCTACGTGCATCTCGGCACCGGCAACTACAACCCCACGACGGCGCTGCTCTACACCGATCTCGGGCTGTTCACGGCGGACGAGGCGGTCGCGGAGGACGCGTCGGCCCTCTTCAACC
>JBJTPO010000569.1:0-3244 GCA_046075145.1 Planctomycetota bacterium | reverse complement strand
GTAGACGAGCCGCTCCTCGATCGAGATCGCGAGCATCGTGCTCCAGGCGCGCAGCGGGGCGAACCGGCCGCCGGGCCGGGTTGCGGTCGCGTCGCTCACGAGACCACCTCCACTGAAGAGTGCGCATCCGCTGCCGGCTGCACCGCTCCCCTGCCCTGGCGGAAGAGTTGGGCCACGATCTCCTCGAGTGGCACGTCTTCGACCGAGACGTCCCGCAACCCCTCGCCGTGGAGCAGCGCGGGCAGGGCGTCGGCGATCCGGGCCCGGTCGATCCGCAGGATCACCCGCGGACCGCGGACCTCGCAGGGGAAGCCGAGCCGTTCCACCGCCGCCCGGTCGGGCTCCTCGTCGAAGTCGAGCGTCACCACCTTGTGGGTCGTGAACCGGTCCACGATCTCGGCGAGCGAGCCGTCGTAGAGGATCTCGCCCCCGGTGATCACCACCAGCCGCTCACAGAGGGCGGCGACGTCCTTCATGTAGTGGGTGGTGAGGATCACGGTCATCTTCCGCCCGGCCTGCACGTGCCGGAGGAAGGCGTGGATCGCGTGCTGCGCCACCACGTCGAGGCCGATCGTGGGCTCGTCGAGAAACAGGACCTCCGGCTCGTGCAGGAGCGCGGCCACCAGTTCGAGCTTCATCCGCTCCCCGAGCGACAGTTCCCGCACCGGCTGGAGCACGAGCTTCCGCACGCCCAAGAGATCGACCAGTTCGTCGCGGGTGCGGGCGAAGCGGGCGGGTTCGATCCGGTAGATCTCCTGATGGAGGCGAAAGCTCTCGGCGGCCGGCAGATCCCACCACAGCTGGTTTCGCTGGCCCATGACGAGGGCGAATCGGCGGCGGAAGTCGTCGGCCCGCTCCCAGGGAACATGCCCCAGGACGGTGGCCGCACCCCGGCTCGGCGTGATGATCCCGGAGAGGAGTTTCAAGAGCGTGGTCTTGCCTGCGCCATTGGGGCCGAGCAGGGCCACGAACTCCCCCCGCTCGATGGCCAGATCGACACCGCGAAGGGCCTCGACGACCCGGCTCGTCCGGTGAAACAGCGCCCGCACACTCGCCGCCAGGCCCTCGGGCTTGTCGAACACCCGGTATTCCTTGGCCAGGCCGGCCACCTGGATCACGGGCGGGCCGACGGCGGCACGAGCGGCGTTGTGCATGGAACGAGTATAGGCGAAAACCAAGGGTCTCCCCGGAGGATCAAGGAGCGTGGCAGGCATGGTTCGCGTCGGTCTCGGTCACGATACCCATCGGCTCGGGCCCGGCGAGTTGCTCGTGCTCGGAGGACTCGCGATCCCGCACGACAAGGCGGCCATCGGTCACTCCGACGCCGACGTGCTCCTTCACGCGATCACCGACGCCCTGCTCGGCGCCGCCGCCCTGGGCGACATCGGCGAGTTGTTTCCGGACACCGACCCCGCCAACCGGGGCCGCGACTCGGCCGGCATGCTCCGCGCCGCCGCGGAGCGGGTGGCCGGGGCCGGCTGGCGGATCGGAAACCTGGATTGCGTGATTTTTGCCCAGCGGCCCAAAATCCTCCTGCATCGGTCTGCCATCCGGCGGCGGATCGCCGAGATCCTCGGCATCGACGAGTCGGCCGTGTGGCTCAAGGCGAAGACCGGCGAGGGTGTCGGTCCAATCGGCGAGGAACGGGCGATCGCAGCGGAGTGCGTCGCGCTGATCGAGTGGTCGGCATAGCGAGAGTCAACCGAAGGGAGCCAGATGGCGACGGCGGAGACACAAGAGCACGGGGTAGGGCCAGCGGACGGCCTGCCCGCGATCGAGGTCTACAGCACGCTCACGCGGACAAAGGCTCCGCTCACGACCGTGACGCCGGGCCAGGTGGGGATGTATCTCTGCGGGCCGACGGTCTACAAGCCGAGCCACATCGGCCACATGGTCGGCCCGGTGATCTTCGACACGGTCAAGCGGCACCTCGCCTCTTCGGGCTACCGCGTCACCTGGGTGGTGAACATCACCGACGTCGATGACAAGATCATCGCCGAGAGCACCGCCCGCGGCACCACGATGGCGAAGCTCGCCGCGGAGATGACGGCCGACTACCTGGAAAACCTCGCCGCCCTCGGGGTGACGGGGATCGACGAGATGCCCAAGGCCACCGAGCACATCGGCACGATCATCGCCTTCATCGAGGGGCTCATCGCTAAGGGCTTCGCCTACGCGAGCGACGGCGACGTCTACTTCGACGTCACCCGCGACTCCGACTACGGCAAGCTCACCAACCGCTCCGTCGAGCAGACCCAGGGCGAAGGGGGATCCACGGCCGATCGCAAGCGATCGGCGGCCGACTTCGCCCTCTGGAAGCAGGCCAAGGCGGGCGAGCCCTCCTGGGAAAGCCCCTGGGGCCCGGGCCGCCCCGGCTGGCACATCGAGTGCTCGGCGATGAGCAAGGCCCTCCTCGGCGAGACCTTCGACATCCACGGCGGCGGGCTCGACCTCGTGTTCCCGCACCACGAGAACGAGATCGCCCAGAGCGAGTCGCTCCACGGCAAGCCGATGGCGACCTACTGGATGCACAACGGCCTGATGCAGGCGGGGAGTGCCGCCGGCAAGGTGGGAGGCCGGCCTCGCGACGGCGGGGCTGTGGACGCTGGTGCCGAAGACGCCGCGGCCCAGGCGGCCACGAAGATCTCGAAGTCCACCGGCGCCGAGCCCTTCAAGAAGCTGCTCGCCCGACACCGCCCCGAGGCGATCCGGCTGCTCCTGCTCTCGACCCACTACCGCAGCCCGATCCACTTCGGCGAGGAGCCGCTCCAGGAGAGCGCCCGGGCGATGGAGGCCTTTGAGCGGCTGTTCGCCCGGTTCGAGCGGATCAGCGGCACGTCGTTCTACCGGCTCCCCTGCCGCGACCGGCGGGCGGGCGACGCGGCGGCGGCCGCCGCGGGCGAGGAGATCGCCGGCCTGCGGGCGAAGTTCCTGGCCGCGATGGACGACGACTTCAACACGGCGATCGCCGTGGCGTCGCTGTTCGACTTCGTCCGGTCGGTCAACAAGTTCATCGACCAGCACGCGCTCGAGGCGACGAAGCCGGCTGCCGAACTCGCCGCGCTGGAGGCGAAGCTGCTCGTGCTCCGCGAGCTGACCGGCGTGCTCGGCCTATTCCTGGAGCCGCCCAAGGCTGCCGGCGGCGGAGCCGCCGAGGGCCTCGTGGCGAAGCTGATGGAACTCGTGATCGAGATTCGGGCCCATGCCCGCAAGGCCAAGGACTTCGCCACGGCCGACCTCGTGC
>JBJTPO010000568.1:0-4230 GCA_046075145.1 Planctomycetota bacterium | reverse complement strand
GCCGCACCCGGGTGATCACGATCGACGCGATCGCCACGGAACTGCGCGGCGGCCTGCCGGCGCTCGACGCTCTGGTGAAGGCGCTCACCGACGAGGAGCCTCGGGTGCGGTGGCACGCCGCCCGCGCGATCGGGCTGATCGGCCACGAGGCCACGTCGGCCATCCCGGCGCTCGTGGAATTGCTCGGTGACAGCGACGCCGTCGCCGTGACGCAGGCCGCCGCCGCGATCGGCCACATCCGGCAGGATGACGAGCGGAGCGAGATTCCTGCCACGGATCGCGATCTCTATGCCTCCGCCGTCGATCCGCTCGTGAAGACCCTCGTGCACCCCGACCCGCGGGCCCGCCGGGCGACGGTTCGTGCGCTGCGGCACCTGGCGACGTCGCGGGAGGATCTGCTGGCGGCCGTGAGCAAGCAACTCGGTGACAGTGATCCGGCGGCGGTGCTGCCCGCGCTCCACACGCTGGCCGACATGGAGGAGGAGGCCGTCCCTTTCCTGGTCGAGGCCCTGCGCAGCCCGAAGAGCCGCTACTGGGCCGAGGTGGTGCTCGCCGAGATCGGCGCGGAGGCCGCGGCCGCGGTGGAGCCGCTCGCCGAGGTGGCGGCCGACGCCCCGATCGAAGAGCGTGTGCAGGCCATTCTGGCGCTGGCGGCGATCGGCACGCCTGCCACCGCGGCCGCTCCGCAGCTCCTGGCCGCACTCGAGTCGGACGACTCGTCGCTGCGATACGTCGCGGCCTTCGCGCTCGGCCAGGTGCGGGCCAAGGACGCCGATGCGGCGCTCGAGAAGGCCGCCGCCTCCGACGATCAGTTTCTCGCCTCGATCGCGAGCTGGGCGCGGGCCAGGATCCATCCCGACGATGCCGACCTTCGCTCCAAGGCCGTGCAGCGGCTGGAGGTCGAACTCGCCGACGAGTCGCCGGCGCTGCGACAAGCGGCGATCGAGGGACTCTCAGGCCTTGCCGACAGGCTCGACGAGGCCGGTCGGCAGAAGCTCGCCACCCAGTTGGTGGGCGTCCTGGGCGACGCCGTTCCCTCGGTCGGCCTGGCGGCCGGCGGCGCCCTGATTCGGCTGGGACGTGACGCCGTCGGGGCCTTGAGCAACGCACTCCAGATGCCGGAGATCCGCAACGCCGCCATGGAACTCCTGGCGGAGATCGGCTCCGATGCCCAACCGGCCCTGGACCAGATCATCGCGGCCCTCTCCGACGCGGATCTCGTCTATCGCTCGAACGCGGCGATGGCGATCGCGGCGCTCGGGCCCGCGGCCAATGGGGCCGTGCCCGACCTGGAAAAGCTCCTCGGTGACGAGGCCGTCGCGCCGGAGACCCGCTATTCCGCGGCCTACGCCCTCGGCAGCATCGGCCCCGAGGCCGTCGCCGCGGAACCGCTGCTCCGGAAGCTGGCCGAGTCGGGCGACGAGATGATGGCGACGGTCGGCGTCTGGGCCGCCCTGAAGATCAAGCCCGACGATACCTCGCTGTTCGACGCGGCCATTCCCAAGCTCCGCCAGGCCCTGCGCCGGGAGCAGGAGTTGGTGCGGCTCGAGGCGGCGGTGGCGCTCGGCGAGATCGGTCCCCGGGCGGCCTCGGCCCTGCCGATGCTGGAACTGCTCGCCGAGGAGGATCCCTCGCGGACGGTGCGGGCTGCTGCCGAGGAGGCCGTGCGGCGGATTCGTCCGCCCCGGTAAAGCCGCCTCCCTGGGTGGCGGTCGAAGTCGGTTCGTCGCGGTCCGGCAAGGTCTGACGGGCGCTCGAGGCAGGGCTTGAGCCTGCGGCCTCGGGCCGCCGATGGTCTCTGGCGCGGGATGCGGGGCCGGCCGACATCGGCCTGACCCGGGTGCGCACGAGGCCGTGGGGGAGCGATGGCGACGATCGGCTGGGCGGGTGCTTTGTGGCTGGCGCGGTTGTCGCGGCCGGCGGGCGAGCGGGTGGTGCATCGCCACGTGCTGCGGCACGCGCCGGCCCGGATTTTGGAGATCGGCCTGGGCACGCTCGTCCGCACGGAGCGGATGCTGCGGGCGGCCGGTCGGGCCGCAGACGATGTGGCCTACGTCGGGATCGACCGCTTCGAGGGTCGGGCGGTGACCGACCCGCCGGGCGTCTCCCTCAAGCAGGCCCACCAGCGGCTCGCGAGCCTCGGGCGGGTGCGGCTCGTGCCCGGCAACGCCGACGCCTCGTTGGCGAGGCTCTGCAACCAGCTCGGGCAGTTCGACCTGGTGCTCGTCTCGGCCGACAACGACGAGCGACACCTCGAGCGGGCCTGGTTCTTCGTGCAGCGGCTCCTGACGCCGCAGACCACGGTCTTGGTCGAGCCCTCGGCGGGGGCCGCCTGGACGACGCTGGCCCGGACCAGAATCGACGAACTCGCCGCCCGCTCGATCGTCCGCCGGGCCGGCTGAATCCCGGCCGGAGACCGCTGCGGCCGCGCCCCGGAACCATCGTCGGGACCGAAAATCCTGCTATGATCGCGGGAAAGTCCGGTTCCTCTCGCCCTCCCGCCATGCCCGCCCCGCGCACGCTGCTCGACAAGATCTGGGACGACCACGTCGTCTGCACGCCCCCCGGCGAACTGCCGCTGCTCTACATCTACCTTCATCTCGTGCACGAGGTGACGAGCCCCCAGGCCTTCGAGGGCCTGCGGCTCGCGGGCCGCCGCGTCCGTCGGCCGGAGGCGACCTTCGCCACGCCGGACCACAACGTGCCGACCACCGACCGCCGGCTGCCGATCGCCGACCCGGTCTCGAAACAGCAGATCGACACGCTGCGGGCCAACTGCCGGGAGTTCGGCGTGAAGCTCTACGACCTGGGCGATGCCGACCAGGGGATCGTGCACGTGATCGGGCCCGAACTCGGGATCACCCAGCCCGGCATGACGATCGTCTGCGGCGACAGTCACACGGCCACCCACGGCGCCCTCGGCGCGCTCGCCTTCGGCATCGGCACCAGCGAGGTCGAGCACGTCATGGCCACGCAGACGTTGCGGCAGGGCAAGCCCAAGTCGTTCGAGATTCGGGTCAACGGCCGGCTCCCGGCGGGCGTCACCGCCAAGGATCTGGTGCTCCACATCATCGGCCGCCTTTCGACCGAAGGGGGCACGGGCTACGTGCTCGAGTACACCGGCGAGGGCATTCGCTCCCTGGGAATGGCCGAGCGGATGACCGTCTGCAACATGTCGATCGAGGCGGGTGCCCGGGCCGGGATGATCGCCCCCGACGCGACCACCTTCGACTACCTCCGGGGCCGCGATTTCGCCCCGCGCGACTTCGACCGGGCGGTGGCCGCCTGGGAAAAGCTGCCCTCCGATCCAGGGGCGGCCTACGACCGCGTCGAGATTTTTTCGGCCGCCGACGTCGTGCCGCAGGTGACCTGGGGCACGAACCCGGCCCAGGTGGTCGGGGTGGACGCCCGCGTCCCCGATTCGGGCTCGTTCGCCGACGCCAATGACAAGTCGAGCGCCGCCCGGGCGCTGGAGTACATGGGGCTGGCCGGGGGCACGCCGATCGTGCAGATTTCGCTCGACCGGGTGTTCATCGGCTCCTGCACCAACAGCCGGATCGAAGACCTGCGGGCGGCGGCGGCGGTGGTCCGCGGTTACCGCGTGGCCCCCACGGTGCGGGCGATGGTGGTGCCGGGCAGCGGCCGCGTGAAGCGCGAGGCCGAGGCCGAGGGCCTCGACCGGGTGTTCACTGCGGCGGGCTTCGAGTGGCGGGAGGCGGACTGCAGCATGTGCCTGGGCATGAACCCCGACACGCTGGCGCCGGGCGAGCGTTGCGCCTCGACGAGCAACCGCAACTTCGAGGGGCGGCAGGGCAAGGGGGGCCGGACCCATCTCGTCTCGCCGGCGATGGCGGCGGCGGCGGCCGTCAGCGGCCACTTCGTCGACATCCGGGGCTGGGAATATCGCTAGGCGGGAACACCGATCATGGAACCTTTTACCACCCATTCCGGCGTTGTCGCGGCCCTCGACCGGGCCAACGTGGACACCGACCAGATCATTCCCAAGCAGTTCCTCAAGCGGATCGAGCGGACGGGCTTCGGGCAGTTCCTGTTCTTCGACTGGCGGTTCCTTCCTGACGGCTCCCTCGATCCCGCCTTCGAACTCAATCGGCCGGAGGTGCAGGGAGCCACCATCCTGCTCGCCCGGCGAAACTTCGGCTGCGGTTCGAGCCGCGAGCACGCCCCCTGGGCCCTGGCCGACTACGGCTTCCGGGCGGTCATTGCCCCGAC
>JBJTPO010000567.1:0-2197 GCA_046075145.1 Planctomycetota bacterium | reverse complement strand
CACGCCCAGGAGCCAGTGGCCCCGCTCGACTTTCTCGAGCGAGATCGCGTCGTCGAAGTCTCGGGCGTCGACGGGGTCGATCGTGATGATCGTGCGGCCGGAGAGGTCGCGGCGGCCGGCGGGCACGGTCTCGTCGAACTTCGCCGCCTGGCGGCGGGCGTCGTCGAGCGCCGCCTCGGGAAAGGCCCCCGGTAGGCCGAACTCGTGGATCACCGTCTGCGTATCCACGCCCACGTCGCCGGCCTTGCCCAGCACCTCCACCACCACGCCCTCGCCGTCGCGGAGATGCGTGGGGAAGCGGATCAACTCCACGACCACCTTGTCGTCGACGTGCACGCCCTTGGCGCCGGGGTCGCCCACGGCCACGGGCCGCGTGAAGCTCGTGCCGTCCACCTGCACCCAGCCCACGCCGGCCCGCTCGAAGTAGGAGCCGACGAAGCGGGTGGTTCGTCGCTCGATGACCTCGACGATCTCACCGGCGGGGCCGGGCCGGCGGACGTCGCGGCCGCGCGCCAGCCGCACGCGGACCGTATCGCCGCTGGCCGCGTCGAGGCTGGCGGCGGCGGAGATATGGATGTCACCCGAACGGTCGCCGGGCAGGGCCCCTTCGGGCCGCACGAAGCCGTAGCCGCCGGCGGCACGACGGAACACGCCCGTCACGTCGCCGTCGCGTCGCGGAGGGCGGCTTTGGGCGCGGGCTTGGGAACGGCCGTGGGGGCGGGCCGTCTTCTCGACGTTGGGCCGCTGGCGGGTCATGGGCTGCCGCCCCGGAAGAACTTTCTTCCCTGCGACTGCTGATACTGCGTCCAGCCACCGTCGAGCGCGGCCTCGGCCCGCAAGAGCTGGATCGTGCCGGCCATCTTGGCGTCGAGATGGTCGAGGTGGTGGAGGGCCACCGCCTCGAGCGTCATCGGCAGCCGCGGGGCGCCGAACTCGTAGGCGCCGTGGTGGCTGGCGATCATGTGCTTGACCCGCATGGCCGTCTCGGCGTCGAAGGGGCTGCCAGAGCGGGCCTCGACCGCGCGAATCTTGGCGTCCACGATCTCGAGTCCCAGGAGCACGTGCCCGAGCAGCTGGCCCGAGTCGGTGTAGGAAAATCCCTTCTCACTCTCCAGCTCGACCGTCTTGCCGATGTCATGCACGAGCACGCCCACGAGCAACAGGTCGCGGTCCATGTCGGGGTAGAGCGGCGCCACGAGGTCGGCCAGCCGCAGCAGGTTCACGACGTGGTCGAGCAGGCCGCCTGAGTAGGCATGGTGGTGCTTGACGCCCGCGGGGGTGGCGGCGAAGCGATCCATCAAGGCCTGGTCGTCGAGGATCTCGCCCACGAGCCCGTCGAGCGGCGGCCGCAGCCCCGCGAGCAGGCCCCGCAGTTCGACGAACAGCTGCTCGATGTCGACCGGCGTGAGCACGCGAAACTCCCGCTCGTCGACCGTGCCCGGGTCGGCGCGCTCGATCGCGGCGATGATGATCTGCATGGCGCCCGAATAGAGCTGCGTGTGGCCGTCAACGCGGACATAATCGCCGTCCTCGAAGGCGGCGAAGTCGGCGTCAGAGGCGTTCCACAGCCGGCCGGTGATCGTGCCGCTCTTGTCGGCCAGATCCACCTGCATGTAGAGCTGCCCGTTGCGGTTGGGCCGCAACTGCTTGTGGGTCGCCAGGAAGACCTGGTCGACCTTCGCCTGGGCCGGCAGTTCCGAGATCAGTCGTCGCGCCATCACTCGCAGTCTACGGGGGCCGCAGCCTGCCCCACAAACGCCGCGGCCACCGCTACAATCCCGGCCTTCACCACGGAGCCACACGAGCGATGCCGGCCAACGCGATCAGCCCCACCCGGGCCGAGGATTACCCAGAGTGGTATCAGCAGGTGGTCCGGGCCGCCGACCTTGCCGAGACCTCGCCCGTCCGCGGCTGCATGGTGATCAAGCCCCATGGCTATGCGATCTGGGAGCGGATGCAGGGGATCCTCGACCGCATGTTCAAGGCCACCGGCCACCAGAACGCCTACTTCCCGCTCTTCATCCCGCTCTCCTACCTCGAGCAGGAGGCGAAGCACGTCGAGGGCTTCGCGAAGGAGTGCGCCGTGGTGACCCACCACCGCCTCAAGCCGGGCACGAAGGCCGACGGTCGCCCGGGCCTGATCCCCGACGGCGAGCTGCAGGAGCCGCTCGTCGTGCGCCCGACCTCCGAGACGATC
>JBJTPO010000566.1:0-2293 GCA_046075145.1 Planctomycetota bacterium | reverse complement strand
GTTGTAGATCAGGTCGTCCTGCTGCATCTCGTAGGTCACGCGCCCGGGGATGCCGGCGTTGAGCGTGGCGACCAACAGACCGTGCTTGCTCCCGTCGAGCCCGGGCGCCGGCAGTTCGACCCGCTTGACGACGTCGGGCGTGCCCCGCTTGGGGCCCTCGAACCAGCGGCCGTTGGCGCTCTTGGCGAGCGGGCCGCGGACCCGCTTGTCCTGCTCCTCCGAGCTCTTGGGGTGGTTGTAGAACCACTTCCACTTCTCGTCCTCGAAGTCGTCGACCACGTTCTTGACGAGCGTGCCGGTGCCGGGCACGAGCGGCGGGCGATCGGGCACCGGGCCGCTGACCTTGCCCGAGGGCTGGGGGCCGCGGAGCATCCGGCCGAGTTTCCAGGGGGGGGCGGCGACCGCCGGAGCGACCACCGCCGCTGCGAGGATGGCCAGTGCCAGGCCCGTTTCGATCCGGTGTCGCGCCGTCGTCATCGCACGTTCCCCCTAGGGTTCCCGAGTGGCGCGGGCTCCTGCCCCTCGAAGCCACGCTGCTTGGGGGTATCGGCCGCATGACCGCCCGGTGGCGAACGCCAGCCCGCTCATGGGCAGGCTTTGCGCGGGTCGGCTGTTCCCCGCCCGACCCCCGATCGGCGATGCCTGCCGCGACCGCCTGGTCTTCCCAGCTTGTCGCCCGCCGAAGGCGACCCGGATTTTTTCAGCCGAGTCCTCTGGCGGGCGGGCGGGAAAAACGTCACATACCCGCCGCGGATCGGGTTCCCCTGTCACCCTCCCCTGTCGCCGCCATGCCCAACTCGTCTCCGGCCCCGGGCCAGACCATGCATCAGCCCTTCGGTCAGCTCGTGCTCGCCGTGGCCCTCAGCCTCGTCGCGGGGACTTCTTCCCGCGCCGCCGAGTCGCTGCTGGCCCGCTCCCATCTCTTGCCGGTGTCGCAGATCGCCCGGCCCCCGGCCAGCGGCGCCGGCCTGGGCATCAGCCTCTCCCGGGCCACCGTCGTCCTGCGGCAGCAACTGGCGCTCAAGCGGGGCGCCGGGCTGGTCGTCGATCAGGTGGTGACCGGCTCGCCGGCCGAGGCGGCCGGCTTCATCCAGCACGACGTGCTCGTGCGTCTCGACGACCAGCTGCTCGTCCTGCCGCAGCAGTTCGACGCGCTGCTTGAAGCGGCCGAGCCCGACGACCTGCTCGAGTGCACCGTCCTGCGGGGTGGCCGTGAGGTGGCCATTCCGCTGGGCCGCAAGCCCGACCCGCCGGTCCAGCCCTTCACTCGCCAGTCGTCGCGGCGGCAACTGCGGGCGACCGACTCGGCGCTGGCGATCGCGCGGCCCGCCGCTCCGGTCGCCGCTGCTCCGGGGACCGGCGTCGAGGGCCAACTGCGGCGGCTCGCCGACGAGACGCTCGTGCGGCAGGACACCGACTATGAGATCCGGCTCAGCCGGGGCGAGAAGACGCGGCTGGTGGTGAGCCGTGCGGCCGGCGGGGTGGTGTTCGAGGGGCCGATCGACGATCCCGAGATCCGCAGCCACGTGCCCGAGGTGGTGCGTGGCCGCGTCGCCGAGATGGAACGGCTCCTCGAGCCCAGGGCGCCCGCGGCCACGGCACCGACGGCCGCCGTGGCCCGGCCGGTCGCGGAGATCGGTCGGCTCGACGTCGCCCCGATCGAGTTGCGCTGAGCAGCGCGGGCCGGGCTACCAGCGGACTTCGGCGACGTCTCGCGACCAGCTGCTGCCCGCGGAGCGCCCGCCGCCCCCGAATCCGACTGGGGTCGAGCCGCTCGATCGCCACGGGTCGGGGCCAGTGAAGCCGCCGCTGGGCAACGTGATCACCCACGGCCCGGCACCGCGGCTCATCCGCGCAAACGACTCCTCGAGCTGCCGTCGCTGCTGCTCGGCCAGCCGCCGGGCCCTGCGCCGCTCGGCTTCGGCCGTGGCCTGAGCGTAGGCGATCCGGGCGCGCTCGGCCGCCTCGCATGAGACGCGGATCGAGTCTTCGTAGCGCTGCTGGGAGAGCAGGCTGCGGGCGTCCTGGAGTGACCGCTCGACGCCGTGCACGTCGGCCTTGATCCCTTCGTCGTACCACGACGCTGCTCGCCGGAAGAGCCCCTCGGCCTCGGTGAGATCGGCGGCGGCCTGTCGTGCCAGCCGTTCGTCGTCGTCGGCAAACTCCTCGCCGCGGGCGGTGGCCGAGTCGGCCGCCCGCAGCGCCTGCTCGACCTGACGCGGATCAGGCCTGCCGGCGGCGGCCAGGCGGTCGCCCGTCTCCACGAGCCGCTGCGCCTCGCGGCACCGCTCGT
>JBJTPO010000565.1:0-3790 GCA_046075145.1 Planctomycetota bacterium | reverse complement strand
TTCACGCTGGCGCTGACGTCGACCGGCCCACCGGGATAGATGGCCCAGCCGCCCGTGGGCAGCTGCTCGCCGAGAATCCGCCGGGCGGCAGCCTCCACGACTGCACCCTGGAGCCGGCCAGCCCACGCCAGGAGCAGCAGGTACTCGCTCTCGAGGATCGTGTCGCCTTCGAGCGGCCCCCGCCAGTGGCCGTCACCGGCCTGCCGCTGCCGGAGCCAGCAGGCGGTCCGAGCCGCGAGTTCCGCCGGATCGAGCGCGCGGCGAGTCTCCGCTTCTGCGGCGACGCCGCCCAACCGGATTCGGCCTCTCGGGCCGCCGCGGCCAACACGGCGCAGCGGCAGGGGCGCCTCGTCGATGCTCTGGGCCGTGGCACCGGAGAGGCGGGCTTCGGATCCCGTGAAACTCATGCATCCATCCCTGTTGCGCGGCAGCGACGGGCGATCCATCGCCCGATGCCCGGGCCTCCACCCTCTGGCGAGGCACGTTTTCACCCGCGGAGAATACGAGAAACCGCCCCGGAGCGACAAGGGCCGGTGCGCTGGGCAGCCCGCGCCGGGCGGCAGCCGCTGGTCAACTGCCCGGCGCCGCTTCACCCCGGGCAACATGGGCGAAGTTTGACGGCGCCGGAGACTGTCGCGCGGCAGGCAGTTCGACGATGCAGCGAGTACCGCGGCCTGGACGCGATTCGATCACCAGGCTGCCGCCGCTCGACTCGATCAACCGGCGGGCCTTGGGCAGCCCCAGGCCGATGCCCCGCCCCGCGTCGCGGCCGCTGAAGAAGGGATCGCAGGCGCGAGCCGCCGTCTCCGCGTCCATGCCCGGGCCGTCATCGCCCACCACGATCCTGGCCCGTTGGACGCCGCCGGCTCCAGCCGCCTCGAGGTGCACCCGGCCGCCGTCATCCACCGCCTCGAGCGCGTTGACGGCGAGCATCCGCACCGCCTCGCCGACCTGCGTCGGATCGACGAACAACGTCACGGGCGCGGGAGCCGCGGTGTACTCCAGTCGGATGGCCCGGGCCGTGGCGCGGGACGCGAGCGACTCGACCACCGGCCGCAGCACCTCGTCGGTCGTGGTCTCGGTCGGCTCCGGCTTGGGCGGTCGGGCGAACAGCATCAGTCCGCCGATCATGTCACGGGCCCGAAAGGCTTGATCGACGATCGTGGCGAGCCGCCGCCGGCGTTCCGGCTCCCGTTCGTCGACCAGGAGCGCCTGGGCCCGGGCCGCGATGTTGGCCAACGGGTTGTTGATCTCGTGGCCGGCCCCGTAGGCCAGTTCCCGCAGCGACTCGAGCCGCGCCTCCGCCACCCGCTGCTCGAACCGCGTCACGAGCGCGTGGTGCGTCAGGGCGGCGTCGAGCGTGTCGAGCAGCATGCCGGCCTCGAACGACTCGCTGCGCGGGGCTGGCGGCCGGCCCGGCCGCGTGGCGGCGACGACCGCCGACCGGAACAGGCCGGCCAGGTCGGCCAGCGGCTCGGTTCCCATTCCTGCGGCCGCCAACCAGGCCGCGATGGCGGGGTCATGGGCAGCTTCCCGCCAGGCGGCGGCGTGCCGCCCGGCGTCGGCCGCCATCCCGGCGACCACGGCCCGCGCGGCGGCCAGGCAGCCTGCCCGGGAGACGGGCAGGAGCGTCGCGCCGTTGGCAAGGGCCACCGCCAGCCCTGAATCATCCGCAAGCGTTGCGGCATGCTCGCGGCCGTGAGGACTCATCCCGTCGTCTCCCCGGTGCGGGCGGAACATGCGACCGCCCGCGTCCCGGGCGGGACGCGGGCGGTCCGAATGACGATGCGAGCAGGCCGCGGGTCAGGATCCGGATCCGGCCACGCCCGTCTCGATGTCGAGCAGGCTGCAGATCCGGTCGACGAGCACCTCGGCCTCGAACGGCTTTTGGAGGAACTCGTTGGCCCCGGAGGCCTTGAGGTCTTCGATCTTGTCGGGCTCGCACATGCCCGAGATGCAGATGATGCGCACCTCGTCCATGGTCGAGTCGCTGCGGACCCGCTGGCAAACCTCCTTGCCATTGATGTCGGGCAGCATGACGTCGAGCACGATCAGGTCGGGCCGGTAGTCCTTGACCATCATCCCGGCGTCGAACCCGTTGTTGACGCTCCGCGTCTCGAAGCGGCCGTCCCGCTCGAGCACGTCGGTGATCAGCTCGACGAGATCCTGGTCGTCGTCGACGACGAGAATCTTGCGGCGGCCGCTCTCGAGGGCATCGGTCGGGATCCCGTTGTCCCGCATAAACATGAACAACTGATCCCGCGGGATGCGGCGGAACCGGCTGCCCGGCACGCGGAATCCCTTCAACTGTCCCGAGTCGAAGCAGCGGATGATCGTCTGCTGACTCACCTTGCAGATCTTGGCGGCTTCGCCGGTCGTATACACGGTCTTCTGCATGTGCCTTACCACCCTCTCCCTAGCCGTGGTGGCTAGTCAAAACGACGGTCGATGCCTCTTCACCAGAGAAGAGATCCCGAACCGCCTAGGCCTCCTTGCCACGAATCGGTCACGTCGGATGCCCCGGTTGCCCAGCGGCCGCCACTCGCGTCGCACTCCATGCCCACGCGTGGCCCCTGGAACCTTGCGGAAAAACCGGGTCATCCTGCCGGGCGGAGGGGCCGCTGAGGCGGGCAGGGGAGGGAAGGGGGAGTCCAGTTCCACCAACCGCGTCCCTGCGGACCATCCTTGCCAGACAACCCAACTCTACAGATGGCTTGCGCAGCGAGTCAATATCGACTCGATCACCGTAACTACCACGGCCATAAGCCTTTGCGCCCGTCCGCTGAAACGTTTGAAAATCCCGCTCCGCCGCGTTCCGCCAGTCCTCCCGGCCCGTCAGCGGACGGACTCGGAGGCAACGATCTCCAGCAGTTCCACGGCGGGCACCCCGTCGAGATCGATGGTGGCCACCCGGCCGTAGGTCGGGGATTCGGTGCCGAACAGCCGCTCGAGGTGTGGACCCGGCTGGATTTCCAGCAGTGCCACGTCATGGATGTCGCGGAGCAGCCCGGCGTCGATCAGGATCCGGCCCAGCGGGATCGCCTCGGCGCGGATCGCCGCTGCCACCTCGGCGGCCAGGCGACGCAGGTCGATCCGCACGATGCCGTGCTGCACGACCCGGCCGTCCGCTCGGAGCAGGAGGATTTCCCGGGCGTATCGGCCCGACGAGTCTTCGCCGCGATCCACCACCTGCAGACGCACCGGCCCGTGCAGCCGCTCCATCGCCACGGTCATGTGGCTGCGGTGGTCGAGGAGTTGTCGGGCGGCCTCGGGCACGCGCTCCGGAGCGGCGGACCGGAGGCTGCCAAACGACCTGACGTCGGGATGGAAGAGCGAGACCAGGTCGCGGCCGCGGGCGACGGCGGCTTCCCCGGACGACCCGCTCACGGCGACTCAGCCGCGTCAGGCACGGCCAGATCGAGGAGAAACTCGAGCACGTCCCGCAGTCGACGCATCCGGCAGCCGGCGATCGCTTCAGCGGCGAGCCGCCGCTGATCTGCGGCGACCGCCCGCGCCCGCGGGACGACGCCAGCCTTGGCATACAGGCCCCGGGCCTCGTCGAGCAGGCCGGCCGCGGCGGCGGCAGTGAGATCCGGCCGCAGTGACTCTCCCGCGATCGCCCGCAGCCGGGCCAGGTCGACGTCGCTCAGGGCCTCGATGGCGAGAGCCCAGAGGAGCGTGGGGCGGCCCCCGAGCAGGTCGCCGGCGGCCCGGCGGTCGTTTTCCAGGTCGCCCTCCCAATCCTTGAGGTCGTTGAGCACCTGGAAGCCGGTGCCGACGTGCAACGCGA
>JBJTPO010000564.1:0-2343 GCA_046075145.1 Planctomycetota bacterium | reverse complement strand
GGTCAAACGTCCCCTGCCCCGTCTCGCTCCCGAACAGATCCGAACTTCGCTGGTCCGTATGGAACTGCAGCGACGTGATGTTCTCCGAGAAACTGCCCGAGATGTTGGTGAGCCGTTCGCCGGCGTTGATTTTGAAGATCTTCCGTTTGCCGCTGTTGCCACCGTGCTTTTCGCCGTAGTGGAGGGTGCCGTCCTGGAGGCGGTAGACAGCCTGGATCGCGTCGACCCAACTCGCCGTGGTGAAGACATAGAAGCCGATCAGCTCGGCACCTTCGGGCGGCTCTTCGTCGGTGAAGTTCTTGCCGTCCGCACCCCCCTCGACCGCGGTCGTGCGGATCACCCGCTTCGCCGGCCGGCCGGCAGCGGCGGGCTCACCAAGGACATCGATCTCTTGCGGGGTGCCGGGCGGAAGCGGATTGTGGGGACGCTCCCGGAGCCACGCGATCGAGGGCTCCGCCTCGATCGCCGGCCGACCGAGGATTTTCGTGGTGACCATTTCGGTGCTCGCGATGCGCTGCATCGCCAACTCCTTGTCGAGCGGGTCGGAGATGTCCTTGACCACCGCGTGATAGAGTTGCCCAGCATGGGCCTTGATCAGCAGCGCCTGCCCCGCGTGCTGCTCCTCCTCCGCCGCCCCCCACCAGGCGTCGGCGAGCCTGAAGACGGCCTTCCGCGCCGACGAACCCTGGGCCCGCGCCTCGAGTTCATCGGCGGCCAACTTGCTCAGCCGGGGGACGTCGCCGCGGGCGAGCGAGGCAAGGCCCTTGTTCCAGTCCCAGGCGCAGAGGCAGAGGTATTGGCCGACAAGACCGTGCAGGGCCGGATCGTCCGGATCGTCTTCGAGGCGCTGCGAGGCGGCGACGTATTCGGCATGCAACTCGGCCATCCGCTCGATCACGTCGATCAGCCTTTGGGTGCTTCGCTGCTTCTCGTCGGCCTCGGCCATGGCGTCGTCGTCTTTTTTGCTCTTGGCGAGCGATTGCATCTGATTCGCGATGCCGAGCGCCATGCGGGCGGCCGACTCGCCCGCGTCGAACCGGTCCGATGCCAGGGCCTTCGCCGTGGTGGAGTACGCCATCTCGTAGACTTCGTCGAGCATGCGGGGTGTCGCCTTCGACTTCGCGGGAATCCACTGGGAGAGCAGTTCCAGCCGTCGCGACAGTCCGTCGCAATCGAACTCCTTGGCCCGGCGATCGATCAGGTCGAAGGCCTGCTCGTGCAGGGCACCGCTGACGGCCGCCGCCTCCGCCTCGAGCAGCGCCGCGTATTTCCGGGCCGGGTCTTCCGTCTTGTCGGCCACGTCGCAAAGCTTCCTGATGAGCGGTTGCGGCTCGTTCAACAGATCCTCGTATTCGCGTGCGAAGACCTGCTTGATCAATCGCACCGCCTCGTTGACAGCAGCCGAGTCCGGCACCGCGGCGCGAGGCGCGGCCTCGGCGGCATGCGCCGGCAAGCCTGCCGTGAGGGCGACCATCAGCAGGATCGTCAGGATGCCGGCCCCGGCGGGATCGTGTGGTCGACGACGGATCGAACCGCTCGTCGATTCGTGTGGTCTGGTGACCTGCATGGGTGTCGATCCGGCGGGAACAGTGCGCGGGGCGTGGAGCGGGAGGGGGCGTTGAACGCGATGATCTCGACGGTCACGCTGCCGACCCGGAGCGGTCGTGTCGACAGGCGCCGCGGATCGCGGTGCTCGCTACGGGGGCGGCGACCTCTCCAGAGGCGGTAATCGAAGAATAGCACCATCCAAGCGAGCGCCGCAACCGAGAACTGGCCGGCAGGCGGCCGCGCCGGAAGGTGCGTGATTCCCTGCCCGAAGCCCGCGTGAAAGGCCCCGATGGCCGTGCCGACGAATGTGCCCCACGGACCGCCGCCCACCGGCCGTTCGCCTCCCGGCCCCACGCAGGCCCTCACCCGCCCTGTGCCTGCGGGCGGCAGCCCAGGGAAGCCATGATGGTGGCGGTCGCGGCCTTGGCCTCGGCGATCCAGTCCACGATCTTCTCGGGCTCGGGCGAATACTCGAGCTCGATGCTCACCACGCCGTCGTAGCCGGTGTCACGGATGGCGGCCAGGTAGTCGGCGATCGGCGTCACGCCACGGCCCGGGGGCAGGTCGCCATGCACCTTTCCGTCGCAGTCGCTCACGTGCACGTGCTCGATCCGGCCGGCGAGCCGGGCCACGTCGGCGGGGGGCGTGCGGACAAGGTGGAGGTGGGAGATGTCGCAGTTGGCCCGCACGGTGTCGGGCAGGCCGACCTGGTCGAGGAAGGCGAGCATCGTGTCGATCGAGTTGACGAGCGAGAGCTTGAAGGGCTCGAGCTCGATCGCGATCCTCACGCCGCGG
>JBJTPO010000563.1:0-2241 GCA_046075145.1 Planctomycetota bacterium | reverse complement strand
CGACAAGCGGATCGTGCTGGTCGATGCGGGCATCTGGTTTCCCCCGGGGCCGATCCGCCGACAGCGGCTCTTGATGGCGAGCCTCGGCTGCGACGCGGCAATCCTGACGCGGCGGGCCGATCGCGAGCCGGCGCCGGCCTGGGCCGCGGCGCTGGCCGCCGTCGGCGTCACCGTGCTCGGCGAGGTGATCACCTTCGCGACAGCCCGGCAGGAAGACGCCGCATGACCACGACGATCGCCCAACTCACCGCGCCCCAGACCGCGGCGCTCGCGAAGGTCGCCTGTGGCATCGAGGGCCAGACGGGCGTGGCGCTGCTGTGCGGACCGGCCGGCGTGGGAAAGACGACGGTGCTCGAACACCTCGCCTCCGACTCGCGTCTGACCCACGAAGCGCTTCCGATCCGTGACGTGGCCGCGTGGCTCGCGACCGCGGGTGAGCTGCCGCCGATCCTGCTCGTGGACGACGCGCATCTGGCGAGCGACCACGACCTCGTCGGCCTCCTCGCCCGAGCGAAGGCACGCCGGCCCGCCGCCGCGGTCATCCTGGCCGGCCAGGGGCGGCTGCTCACCCTCGTCTCCCGTGACCGGCGGATCGAGCAGGCGGTGCGGATCCGGGCCACCCTGCTGCCGGGGAGCCTTGCCGACACGTCCGTCCTGGTGGCGGCCACCGTGCCGGCCGACGGCCCGGCCTTCGACGAGGCCGCGCTTGTCGCAATCCACGAGATCGCCGGCGGCGTGCCGGGCGACGTCGTGCGGCTGGCCTCGCTGGCGGGCCTGATCGCTCCCGAGTTGGCCGACGGGCTCGTCACGGCTGACGACGTCGAGGCCGTGCACCGTCGGCTCGCCCCCCAGGCAGCCTGACCGCAGAATTCCCGCATCCATGGCCCGCCTTGCGGATCGCATGGCTCGCGGCATCCCCCTTGCTTGCGCAAGGGGGCTTTGATGGGCAGGCAGCACGGCCGTCCCCGGGATCGTCCAGCCTGCCCCAGCCGTCAGGGACCACGGCTGCGTGCTTTCGCGGCACGGACCAGGTAGGTGGCCACGGATTCGGGACCCGCCGGCCCCGGAGACCGATCCGGTGCGAAGGCGGCGATGTCGAGCGGCAGCAGGTGGCCTTCGACCAGGTCGGCCACGATCACGGCCGTGCCGGTCGATTGATGGAGCCCGGCGCGGAAGTGCCCGCCGGCCACGATCGCGTTGTCGCACGCAGGCGCAAGCCCGATCGACGGGAGCCCGTCGGTCGACCCCGGCCGCAGGCCGGCCCAGGTCTTCTCCACCGTCGCCATGGAAAGATCCCCGAGCAGGTCGGCCGCCACCGCCAGCAAGCGATCGATCTCCGCGGGCACGGTCGAGGCGTCGAAGCCCGCGTCCTCGAGCGTGGAGCCCGCAAGGATCCGGCCGTCCTCCCGGGGCACGAGATAGTCGAGACCCAGGTTCACGACGCGGCCGAGCACCTGGCCGGGCAGCCGCAAGAGCGCGATCTGCCCCCGGATCGGCCGCGTCTCGATGGCCAGACCGAGGCCGGCGGCCAGATCTCCCGTCCAGGCGCCCGCGGCCAGCACGTAGCGGTCGGCCACGACCGTCTCCCGCCCGCGGGGTGAATCGATCGAGAGCCCGTGAACTCGTCCTGCGTCCACCTCGATCCGCGTCACGGCCGCCTCATGCTCGATCACGACGCCGCGGGCGAGGCACGACGCCTCGAGCGCCTCGAGGTGCCGCGGCGGGCGGATCCGCATCTCGTCGGGCAACAGGAACCCACCGACCACGCGACCGGCCGCGACCGCCCCGGCCAGTGCCGGCTCCGCCTCCGCCACGTCCCCGGCGGCAAGCCACTCGCAGCGGGCACCGCGCGAGCGCCACGCTGCGACCTCAGGCCGCAGGGCCTCCAGCCGGGCCTCGTCGGCCGCAAGATGCAGACCGCCGCAGGCCCCGAGGCCGTTGTCGATGCCCGTCTCGTCCCGCAGCTCCCGGGCCCACTCGCGATGCAGCCGGTCACTGAACGCCGTCAGCGCCGCGTTGGGCTCGGCGGCGATGTCCACCGGCTCGGGCGCAGGCGGAAAGATGCCGGCCGCCGCCCAGGAGGCCGTCTCCCGGCGTCGCTCCCGGGCCAACACGCGAACGCGATGGCCCCGACCGGCGAGTTCCCGGGCGATCGACAGTCCGATGATGCCGCCGCCGATGATGCAGCAGTCGAGACTCACGTCAGCAGGCAGGCTCACGAAGACTCAGGCGTTGGTGGGC
>JBJTPO010000562.1:0-5847 GCA_046075145.1 Planctomycetota bacterium | reverse complement strand
CCAGCATGTCAACAAGACCTCGAGCGCCATCCGGCTCACGCACTTCCCCACCGGGATCGTCGTCCAGTGCCAGTCGGAGCGGAGCCAGCACAAGAACCGGGCCACCGCAATGAAGATGCTCCGTGCCCGGATGGCGCGGCTCCAGGAGGAGCAGCAGGAGGCCGAGCAGCTGGCCCGCTATAAGGAGCAGCCCAAGACCGGCTTCGGCTCGCAGATCCGCAACTACTTCCTCCACCCCGACCAGCGGGTCAAGGACCAGCGGACGGGCCACTATGTGGGCAGCTTCCAGAGCGTCCTTGACGGCAACCTCGACGGGTTTCTCGACGCCTACCTCCGCTGGAAGGCAGGCGGCGGCACCCCGGCCACGGGCGACGACGCGTAGCCGCCCGCTGGGCTCCACGCGGCATGCTGGACGCCCCACGCCCGGCGGGATACAGTCTGGGCTCTTGGACCAGGCACCCCCCCGGAACCCCCATGGCGGAAAAAGAAGAGGCACTGGAGGTCGAAGGCGTCGTGACACAGGCTCTGGCCAACACGCGGTTTCGCGTGCAGATCGCTGGTGGCCACATCGTCAACGCCCACGTGGCCGGCCGGATGCGGAAGAACTTCATCCGCATCGTGCCCGGCGACAAGGTGAAGGTCGAACTCTCCCCCTACGACCTCACCAAGGGCCGGATCACGTTCCGCGAGCGCTGATTACACGGCTGCACGGCCATCCACGGCCCGTGCCGCCTTGGCGGCCCTCGGGCCTTCGGCCCCGGCCGCCGGCCGCACCTCCGGGCGGCCGTGTTCGTGCGCGGTGTTGCGCGGGATGCGGGTAGTGACGAATCTGAGCCGCGCTGTGACGTAGCGTCTGCCGGGGGTCGCGTGCGCGGTCACTCGGCAGCGGTCGGGCCGGGTTCGGCGGCCGGCGGCTCGGCGGGTGGCGGTGCCATGTCGGCTGAGACCGGCTCGACGGGCGCCGGCTCGGCGACGGGTGGCTGCTCGGCGCGCGACAGGAACTGCTTCAGGTCGCCGAAGGTGCGCAGCGGCTCGCGGCCCTGCCGCATCGCATCGGTGAGCGGCTTCTGCTCCTTCTTCTGCTTCGCCTCGTAGACCCGTGGCCGATACTCGCGGGGCGGCCGCTCGTCGCGACCGCCGCGACGCTGGGGTGGACGTGAGCCACCGGGGCGACCACCGCCCGCCGGGGGGCCCTCTCCGGTCGCCGGCCGGGCGACCGCGGGCCTCGCCTGACCGCCCTGCCTCTGGCCGCCGGCCGGCACCGGGCCGGCGGATGCGCCAGCCTCACCCTCGCGACGCGGCTGGCCACCCCGCCGCGGGCCCCGCCCCGGTCGCCCGCCCTGCTCCGCTCGCTGGCCGCGGCCTTCCTTCCGCTGCTGGGCCGCCGCCTGCTGCCGGGCTCGCTCGACCGGCGAGATCATCGTCAGGGCGACCCGCCGACGAGCCTTGTCGAGTTCGAGCACCCACACCCGCACGATCTCGCCGACGCTCACCACGTCATGCGGATCGCGGACGTAGCGGCTGGACAGCTGGCTGATGTGCACCAGGCCGCTGTCGTGAAGCCCAATGTCGACGAAGGCCCCGAAATCGACGACGTTGAGCACCGCGCCATGGAGTTCCATGCCCAGCTCGAGATCCTCGAGCTTGAGCACGCCCTTCTTGAAGAACGGCAGCGGCAGATCCTCTCGCGGGTCGCGGCCTGGGCGCTGCAACTGCTCGAGGATGTCCGCCAGGAGCAACCGTCCCACGCCCAGCTCGGCGGCGAGCGCGTCGAGATCGACGGCGCCGATCCGCTCCGCGAGTGGCTCGGCCTGCTGCCGGGCGACGAGGTCGGCGGCACTCCCGCCGAGTCGCTCCAGCACTTTCGTCGCGACGTCGTAACTTTCGGGATGAATCCAGGTGGCGTCGAGCGGGTCGGTGCCGTCGGTGATCTTGAGAAATCCCACGGCCTGCACGTAGGCCGCCTCGCCGAAGCCCGGCACCTCGAGGAACTGCGTGCGCGACGTGAACGGCCCGTGCGCCGTTCGCCACTCGTGGAGATTCTTGGCCGTCGCCTGATTGAGGCCCGAAACCCTTCGCAGCAGTGCAGGGCTGGCCGTGTTGACGTCGACACCGACGTAGTTCACACAGCTCTCGACGACGGTCTCGAGCGAGTCCCGCAGATGACGTGCCTTGACGTCGTGCTGGTAGAGGCCGACACCGATGTTGGCGGGCTCGATCTTGACGAGCTCCGAGAGCGGATCCTGGAGCCGGCGGCCGATGGAGATCGCGCTGCGGATCGCCGCCTCGTGGCCCGGCAACTCCTCGCGGCCGTAGGGGCTGGTCGAGTAGACGCTCGCCCCGGCCTCGTTGACGATCGAGTAGCCGACGTCCAACGGCGCCAGTTCGCCCGCCACCAAGTCCGCCACCAGGGCCTCGGTCTCACGGGCCGCCGCGCCGTTGCCGATCGCGATCACGTTGCAGTCATGGGCCTGGACGAGTTCCACGATCCGGCGACCGGCCGCCTCGCGCTTCTCCTGTCCGCCGACCACATGGAGCACGTCGTGGGCAAAAGGCGTGCCGCACTCGTCGATCACCACCGCCTTGCAGCCGCTCTTGAAGCCTGGGTCGAGCGCCAGCACCCGGCGTCCACGAACCGGCGGCTGGAGCAGCAGGTTGCGGAGATTGCGGGCGAAGACCTCGACGGCGTGAGCCTCGCAGCCGTCGGTCATCTCGCGGCGGATCTCCCGCTCCAGGCTCGGCAGCACCAGCCGCGTGAGCGCGTCGCGGGCGCAGCCCCGGAGAAACTCGGCGTGGGGATGCTCCGTCGGCACGAGGATCGCCTCGGCCACGGACTGGAGTTCCTCCGCGGGTGCCTCGATCCGCACCCGGAGAAGCTTTGCCCGTTCGCCGCGGTTGATCGCCAGCAGCCGATGGGCCGGCACCCGGTCGAGCCGTTCGCCGTAGTCGAAGTAGTCGCGGAAGTGCTTCTCGTCCTTGGAGAGCGCCTTGCCCTCGGTCTCGACTCGCTGGCTGCGGAGCCGACCCGCCCGATGGAGAATGGCCCGCAACCGCTGCCGCAGGTCGGCCCGCTCGCTGAAATTCTCAGCGATGATGTGCCCCACGCCGAGCAGCACGTCCGCCGGGGTGGCCACCGCCGCGTCGGCATCCACGAAATCCGCCGCTCGCTTGTCGAGGTCGAGGGCGGCCGGGTCTGCCGTGAGGATCTCGCGGGCCAGTGGCTCGAGCCGCCGCTGCCGGGCGACCTCCGCGAGCGACAACTTCCGCGGCTTGTAGGGAAGATAGATATCCTCCAGTTGCTTGGGGCTCTCCGCAGCCGCGATCGCCGCCTCGAGTTCGGGCGTCAGCTTCGACTGCCCCTGGATCGTCCGCAGGATCGTGGACTTGCGGTCGGCCAGTTGCCGGACCCGGGCCACCCCCTCCTGGACGCGGCGGATCGCCTCCTCGTCGAGCCCGCCGGTCTGGTCGCGGCGATAGCGGGCGACGAACGGGATCGTGTTGCCCGCGTCGAGCAGATCGACGACCGCCTGCACGCCGGCGGCGCGAAGGCCGAGGCGCCGGGCCAGGAGTCCGAGATCAATGACAGGGGTGATCGCCGTGGATCCCATCCAAATGGCCGTCTCGTAGCGCCTCCGCGCACGATCCAGCCGACCCTCCTCCTCGGTTCTCCGCCGCCCGGGACCCGGCCCCGACAACCTTCAACCGTCGTGCTGCGGCCGAAAATGCCGGTGCCGCGTCATCGGAATCTAGGGCGACTGCGGGAACGCTGTCAAACAGGCAATCTCCTGCCGCTCTCAACGCGCCGCGAGAACCACGGCGTGACCGCGGGCCGCCGCAGTGAGGGCGCCCAAACCGCCGTCCTTACCCCGTCACCCCCGCCCCTGCCCTTGACGCCCGTGCTTGGAGCGTCCTATTCCCTGACCCCTCCCCGCGTACGCCGGGGAGCGATCGTCCGCCGACTACGACCCTTTGCATTGGAGCGGACAGGACGATCGTGACGATTGAAAAGCTTCGACGGACGACGCGGCCCGCGCGTTCCCCGCCAGCCCACGAAACCTCAGCCAGCGGAGATTCAGGCCACACCATGAGCAGCGGCACCCGACACGCGGACACGACCCCGGCCTCCGACCTTCTGCCCGCCGTCCCGCTGCTGGCACTCGACCGTCAGTACGCCGTCCTCCGCGATGAGATCCAGGCCGCGGTCGGCCGGGTCTGCGACTCCGGCCGGTTCGTGCTCGGGCCCGACGTGACCGAACTCGAGGCCGAACTCGCCAAGGCCCTCGACGTGCCCCATGCGATCAGCTGTGCCTCGGGCAGCGACGCCCTGCTCCTGGCCCTGATGGCCCTCGGAGTCGGCCCGGGCGACGAGGTGGTGCTGCCGAGCTACACGTTCTTCGCCACCGCCAGTGCCGTCACCCGGATCGGGGCCACGCCGATCTTCGCCGACATCGATCCGGTCACCTACCTCGTCGATCCCGCCGACGTTCGTCGGAAGGTCAGTCGACGCTGCCGGGCGATCATCCCCGTCCACCTGTTCGGCCGGACGGCCGACATGGACGCCCTGTTGCCGATCGCGGCTGAGGCGGGCGTGCCGCTGGTCGAAGACGCGGCCCAGTCGATCCTCTCCACCTGGCACGGCCGCTGCACGGGGGCCCTGGGCGACATCGGCTGCTTCAGCTTCTATCCCACGAAGAACCTCGGCGGCGCCGGTGACGGCGGCTTCCTCACGACCACCCGCGACGACCTCGCGGCCGCGCTCCGCCTGCTGCGGGTACACGGCATGGAGCCGCGGTACTACCACGACCTGATCGGGATTAACAGCCGGCTCGACTCGATCCAGGCGGCGATCCTGCGGGTCAAGCTGCCCCACCTCGACGCCTGGACCACGCAGCGGCAGGAGAACGCCGCCCGCTACGGCGAACTGTTCGCCGCCTACGACCTGGCCGGTCAGGTCACCGCCCCGACCGACGAGCCGCGCGGCCGGCACGTCTGGAACCAGTACGTGATCCGCGTGGCGGACGGCCGCCGTGACGAGCTCCGCCAGCATCTGACGGGTTGCAAGGTGGGCACGGAGATCTACTATCCGGTGCCGCTCCACCTGCAGAAGTGCTTCGCCCACCTGGGCTGGCACAAGGGCGACTTGCCGGCCACCGAGCAGGCGGCCGAGGAGACCCTCGCCCTGCCGATCTTCCCCGAACTACGGGCCGACGAGCAGCGGACGGTGGTGGGCCGGATCGCCGAGTTCTTCGGCGCCGGCCGCAAGGCCGCCCGCAAGCCGGAGTCTTCGCGGCTCCCGACCCCGCACGTGCTCCGCCGCGCCGTGGGTCGCGCCGACGAAGTGATTTCGTAGGCCTCGCCCGGCAAGGCGGCGAACTGCCGCGGACTCCAGGCCCGGAGGGCCGGGTTCCTGCCTGCCGGTGGAGTGGACACCAGACCGTTGATTCGTCTGCCTTCGCGCACCACCGGCAGAGGCATTCGAGCACGGCCGCCCGGAGGTGCGGCCGCCGGCCGGAGGGCCGGCAAGGCTGAGGGGGGCATGGATGCCCCTGCAGCCGTATCGCTAGTCCAGCCAGTCTGAGTCCGCCAGCCGCTCGGGCGTGTAGGTCTCGGTCACGTAGCTGATGTCCTTGGAGATCAGCGACTCGACCTCGAGCTTGAAGCCGTTGGAGAGCATCGTCTCGATCTCCTTCTGCCAGGCTTTCTTGCCGGCAAACCAGGGATACGCGGCGATCTGCTTGGCACGCTTGACGTCGGCATCGGCCAGCGCGATCTGCACGCTCGGGCTGAGGCCGCAGCGCTGGTAGTCCCGACTCCGGAGCCCGAGGAATCGGGCCTCGGGGATCGCCA
>JBJTPO010000561.1:0-3432 GCA_046075145.1 Planctomycetota bacterium | reverse complement strand
GCGCCCGCCGTGGCCCCGACCCCGCATCACCCTCGGCGGCGGTTGTGTTCACGGCGTGAGCGGTTCCACGGGGCCTTCACGACAGGCGATAGACCAGGGCCAGCGCCCCGACCACCACCAGCACGACCAGCACCGCATCGGGCTCGAGGATCGGCAGCCGCCGCTCCTCATGATAGAGCTGGCCCAGCACCGCGGCGGCCGTGGCCACGATCACGGCCAGGGCGGTCACGGCATGCGCTGGATTGACACCTGCGAACAGCGACCCGGGATAGAGGGCGTCGAGCGGCATGAACAAGACCATGTTGAAGGCGTTGCTGCCGAAGGTGTTGCCGATTGCGAGGTCGAAGGCTCCCATTCGCACCGCGGCGACCGAGGCCACGAGCTCCGGCAGCGAGGTGGTCAGGGCCACGAGCGTGGTGCCCACGAACGTGCGGCCTAGGCCGGTCTCATGGGCCAACTGGTCGGCCACCGCCGCCAGTCGTGGCCCGGCCACGACCAGCACGACCGCCGCCGTCGCGAACGCCACCGCGGGCCGGGCGAGGCCCGGCCTGGCCGCGGGCCCCACGCCGCTCTCCACGGCGGCCTCCATGGCCGCCCGGGCAGAGATCCGCTGGTCGATGAACAGCATCCTGGCCCCCAACAGCCAGGCGGCGAGAATCGCCCACGACCAGCCGCCGATGCCGACGAACGTGACCGACGGCAGTCGCCCGGCCGTGAGCACGGCGAGGGCGGCGAGGGCGGTCAGGGCGATCGCGAGCGTGGCGGAGAGGGCGTGCGAGGCCGCCTCGCGGGACAGCATCCGGTGGGCCGATCGCTGGGCGAGATCGATCCCGGCGAGGATCAGGAGATTCATCAGGCTCGAGCCGAAGAGATCGCCAACTGCGAGATCGGGCGTCCCGGCCCGCACGGCCGCGATGTCGACCGAGAGTTCCGGCAGGCTCGTGGCCGCCGCCAGGAGCACGCTGCCCACCAGCAGCCGGCCCAGCCCCGTGCCCTCGGCAATCCGGTCGGCCGACCGCGCCAGGATCGTGCCCGCCGCCGCGACGATCGCTGCCAGGCCCAGGAACGAGGCGACCAACGGCAGCATCTTTTCCTCGACCCGGGAATCGGGCTTGGCGAAGCCCGCGTCAGCCCATCCGGCGCCGCAGTTCGAACAGCGAGTCGGCCCCGTCGCGGACGCCCCGGTGGCTGAGCGGCTTGGCCAGCACCAGCCCGGCGATGAAGCCCGCCACGTGGGCCGAGTAGGCCACTCCGCCACCGCCGCCGCTGGCGTCGAAGAATCCGCTCACCACCTGGAACAGGAACCAGATGCCCACGGCCACGTAGCCGGGCACGTCGATCATCATGCGCAGCGCGATCACGCTCACCCGGCGATTCGGGTGGAGCACGAGATAGCCGCCCAGCACACCGGAGATCGCGCCGCTGGCGCCGAGGCAGGGCGTGAGCGCCGACTCGCCGGTGGCGTTGAGCGCCACGAAGGCCAACGATGCGAGCACCCCGCAGGCGAGGTAGAAGAGCAGGTACGACGCGTGGCCCATGTCGTCCTCGATGTTGTCACCGAAGATCCACAGGAACCACATGTTCCCCGCCAGGTGCATCAGGCTGCCGTGCATGAAGATCGCCGTCAGGAGGGTGAGCCAGACGGGAATCGGCGTCTTTCGCAGGCCGGGATCCGCCACCTCCACCGGCCCCTGGGGGGTCTGCACGACCCGCGTCTGCGGCTCGGTCTCGATGTCCTGCCCGGAGATGATCTCCGCCGGCACCTGGACGTAGGCCATCGTGAAGTTTTCGTCGATCCCCTGGGGCCGGAAGCCCTGCTGAAGGACCGCGAACACGAACACGTTGGCGACGATCAGGGCGATCGTGACGAACGGAAACGTGACGCGATCGGAGTTGTCGTCGCCAATCGGAAAAACCATCTGTCCACCAGGGGGTGACGGGGAGATTGAGGCGGCGATGCTGGTCGCGACGGCAAGGATAGCGGCGACCGCGACGGGGGGCGAATCTGGGCGGCCGTGCCGAATCTGTTGAGCGGTGCCGAACGGTGCCGGTTGAAGATCCGCGGTCCCGGCGGTACTATCCGGGCGGTGTCGCAGGTGTTGCCGGAATCATCCCTGCGGTTCCGATCCCCGTCGGCTGCCGGATCCGTCTTTCGAGACACGATCCGGAGGGCACTCCCGGCGACAGCAGCAGGGCCGCAGCCATGATCCGTTTCTTCCGGCAGGGGCGATCCGATGCCCGTAGGGTTGATCGCCCCTCCTCGTTCGACGGCCGGCGTCGATCCTCGATCGCGGCCGACGTCGAGTCGCTCGAGCGTCGGGCCATGCTCTCGGCCGACACCGCCGGCCTGACGCAGCAGATCGATTGGCACGGGCGGCTCGTCGACGTGCATGCCAATGCCTGGATCGCCCAGACTTCCGCCACAAGCACCGCCGAGTTGGGCCTGGCGGCGGGCTGGCGGGCCGAGTCGCTCGGCGAGGGATTCTTCGCGCTCACCACGCCGGGAGCGGGCGTGGCCGACGTGACCGGCTGGGCCGCCGGCTCGCCGATCGTGTCATACGTGGAGCCCGACTTCGTGATCGCTCCGGCGGCGATTCCCAACGACCCGTCGTTCGGCTCGCTCTGGGGACTGCACAACATCGGACAATCGGGCGGGCTGGCCGACGCCGACATCGACGCCCCCGAGGCCTGGGAAACCACGACCGGCTCCCGCAGCGTGGTGATCGCCGTGATCGACACCGGCGTCGACTACGGCCACCGCGACCTCGCCGCCAACGCCTGGCGGAACTCGGGCGAGATCGCCGGCGACGGGGTCGACAACGACGGCAACGGCTTCGTCGACGACCTGTTCGGCTGGGACTTCGCCAACCGCGACGCCGACCCGATGGACGACAACGGCCATGGCACGCACGTGGCCGGCACGATCGGTGCCGTGGGCGGCAACGGCACGGGCGTGGCCGGGGTGAACTGGCAGGTGTCGATCATGGCCCTCAAGTTCTTGACGGGCTCGGGCAGTGGCTCGACGAGCGGCGCGATCGGGGCCATCAACTACGCCACCCGGATGAGGCGCGACTTCGGCGTCAACGTGGTCGCCACCAACAACAGTTGGGGCGGCGGCGGGTTCTCGACCTCCCTCCGCGATGCCATCGCCGCCGGAGGCCGGGCCGGGATCCTGTTCATCGCGGCGGCGGGCAATGACGGCACCGACAACGACGTCGAGCCCCACTACCCCTCCAACTACACCGACGACGCCGTGATCTCCGTGGCGGCCACCGACAGGTCGAACCGGCTGGCGAGCTTCTCGAACTTCGGCGTCACGAGCGTGGATGTGTCCGCGCCCGGCGTGAGCATCACCTCGACGTTGCCCGGCAATCGCTACGGCAGCTACAGCGGCACGTCGATGGCGACGCCGCACGTCGCGGGCGTCGTCGG
>JBJTPO010000560.1:0-3537 GCA_046075145.1 Planctomycetota bacterium | reverse complement strand
CGCGGGATGCCGGCCAGCCGGGCCTCGACGGCCTGGTCGATCAGGTGCGCGAGGTCGTCCTCCGTCAGCGCCGAGCCTGTGGCCGCGTCGGGATCGGCGGGCAGTTCGACCGGAGCGTCCTCGGCGGGCGCGGCGTTCTCGGCTATCGCACGGGCCGGATCGGGCGCCTGGGGAATCGCTTCGCCCTGGCCTGCGGCCGCGCAGCAGGCCAGGGCGACCGCCGCAATCGGCGACAACCAAACGGCGCACAGGTGGCGGGGCGGTGGATCGCGCATGCGGAGTTCCGCCCTTTAAATCGGGTCGGATTACACCGGTTCTGCAGGTTTTCCGGCCTGGGCAACCTGGGCTGACTGGTGATCCGCGTCATCACCGTTGCCTGCGCAAGGGGTCTTTTCTTCGCATAGAAGCCCCCAGGCGGGAGCCAGGGGGATGCCGCGAGCCATGCCGCAGCATCACTGGCAACCTGCCGGGCCTGACTGAACTCGCTCCCGCCGGCCAGAGTTGACGGCGACCAAAACAGGGCTACGCTGTATTCGTTTTCCGAATGATGCCCGCTGGCAGCATTCGGATTTCTCATCCAGGACGAGGCGGAAACTCGGAGCCTGGAGGGCGGCGCGAGCCCGCGTGCGCATACAGGCCATGAACCTCAAGTCTCTCAAGATCTTCTGCGACATCGTCGGCCGGCGGAGCTTCTCCCGAGCCGCCGAAGACAACGGCATTTCCCAGTCGGGCGCCAGCCAGGTGGTGGGTCAGCTCGAGAGCCGGCTCGGCGTGCAACTCATCGAACGCTCCAAGCGGCCGCTCGGACCCACGCCCGAGGGCAAGGTCTTTTTCGAGGGCTGTCGCAAGATCCTTACCGCCTACGAGGCGCTCGAGGACGAGGTCCGCACGCTCCACGAAGAGGTGGCCGGCCGCGTCCGCGTGGCCGCGATCTACTCCGTCGGCCTGCATCACATGAGCAGCTACGTGCAGGAGTTTCGTGGCCAGCATCCCAAGGCCAACATCCGTCTCGAGTATCTGCACCCCGAGCGGGTTCTCGAGACCGTCGAGAATGGCGAGTGCGACCTCGGGATCGTGAGTTATCCCCGGAGCACGCGGCTGGTCGAAGCCGAGCCCTGGCGGGAGGAGCCGCTGGTGATCGTCTGCGCTGCCGATCATCCGCTGGCCGCCGCCGACGAGGCGTCGCTCGCCGCGCTCGCGGGGCGGGCGATGGTGGCCTTTGATCCCGACCTCGTGATCCGCCACGAGATCGACCGCGTCCTGCATGCCCACGACGTCGCCCCCGAGGTCGTTCTCGAGTTCGACAATATCGAGACCATCAAGCGGGCGATCGAGATCGACGCCGGCTTCGCGATCCTGCCCGAGCCGACCGTGATTCGCGAGGTGGCCGCCGGCACGCTGGCCCGCGTGCGGATTGCCGACGACGAGGCCGCCCGAGAATTGGTACGGCCGCTGGGCATCATCCGCGGCCGCAACCGGCCGCTGGCCCCGACCGCCCAGCGGTTCCTCGACCTCCTCCGCGGCCACGCCGCCGATCTCGATGTTCTGCCCTCGGCCCCGGCGACGGCCCGCTAGGAGCCGCCTTCCCGCTTCCGCCTCCAGTTCCACGTTGCCCCGGCGAAACGCTATGTCTGCCAATCCGAACGAGTTCCGCCCGACCGCCCGCCGCCCCGGCCTGCCGCCGGCCCAGGGCCTCTACGATCCGCTCACCGAGCACGACGCCTGCGGCGTGGGCTTCGTCGTCACCATGCACGGTCGCAAGAGCCATCGGATCGTGCGGCAGGGGCTCGAGGTGCTCGAAAACCTCACCCACCGCGGCGCGTGCGGCTGCGATCCGCTGACCGGCGACGGGGCCGGCATCCTGATGCAGTTGCCCCACGAGTTCTTCGCGGTGGCGGCCCCGCAGGCCGGGATCAAGTTGCCCGCTGTCGGCGACTGGGCGGTCGGCAACATCTTCCTGCCGCCATCGGAAGGCGACCGGGAGGCGGCCGAAGTGTTCTTCGAGAAGCTCTGTCGGGAGGAGGGGCTCGACTTTCTGGGCTGGCGGAGCGTGCCCACCGACAACCAGTCGATCTGCGGCACCGCCCGCGAGGTGGAGCCCTTCATCCGCCAGGCGTTCGTGGGGCGGGGCAAGAAAGTCTCCCGCGAGCACTTCGAGTGGAAGTTGTTCGTGCTCCGCAAGCGGTTCGGGATCGAGATCGGCTCGCTCGGCCTCTCGGAGCAGGCGTATGTCTACGTGTGCTCACTCTCCGCCAAGACGATCGTCTACAAGGGCCTGCTGCTGGCCGACCAGGTAGCGAAGTACTACCCCGACCTCTCCGACGAGAAGCTGACCAGCGCCCTGGCGCTCGTCCATCAGCGGTACAGCACCAACACCTTCCCCACCTGGGATCTCGCCCATCCCTTCCGGTATCTGGCGCATAACGGCGAGATCAACACCGTCCGCGGCAACATCAACTGGATGCACGCCCGCGAGAGCATGCTGGCCCACCCGGTCTTCGGGCCGGACCTCGAGAAGATCAAGCCGGTGATCCGCGAGGGGGGCAGCGACTCGGCCTGCTTCGACAACGCGCTGGAACTGCTCGTGATGGCGGGCCGCCCGATCGAGGAGGCCGTGAGCATGTGCATCCCCGAGCCGTGGAGCGGCCACGAGAGCATGGCCGACGACCTCAAGGCCTACTACGAATATCAGGCCTGCCTGATGGAGCCCTGGGACGGGCCCGCGGCGGTGGCCTTCACCGATGGCGTCCGGATCGGGGCCACGCTCGACCGCAACGGCCTGCGGCCCGGCCGCTGGTGGCAGCTCAAGGACGGCCTCGTGGTCATGGCCAGTGAGGCCGGCGTGCTCCAGCTTCCGCAGGCGGAGGTGGTTCGGAAGGGGCGGCTGCAACCGGGCCGGATGTTCCTCGTCGACACCAAGGAAGGGCGGATCATCGAGGACGACGAGATCATGCGGAAGCTCGCCACCGCCAAACCCTGGCGGGAGTGGGTGGCCGGTAACCAGGTCATGCTCGAGACGCTCGCCGATCCGCCGGAGCTGGCGGCGGTGACGGCGTCGCGGGCGGTGCGGCCAGAGGAACTCGCCGCCGCGGCGAACGGGCATGGCAAGGTGAACGGCCACGGCGCGGCATTGCCCGCCGCGGCCGACCCGTGGAGGGCCGCCGGCGTGGCCGGTGAGCAGGGCAGCCTGCTCGAACTCCAGCGGGCCTACGGCTACACGCTCGAAGATCTGCGGGTGATCATCGGACCGATGGCGACCGCCGGCGCCGAGCCGATCGGCTCGATGGGCAACGACACGCCGCTGGCCGTGCTCTCCGACCGGCCGCAGGTGCTCGCCAACTACTTCAAGCAGCTGTTCGCCCAGGTGACCAACCCTCCACTCGACGCGATCCGCGAGGAGATCATCACCTCGATGATCACCACGATCGGCCGCGAGGGGAACCTGCTGGACTCGCAGCCGGAGCAGGCCCGGCTCCTGCGGCTCGAGACGCCGGTGATCACGAACGCCGAGTGCGCCCGGGTGAAGAACCTGAAGCA
>JBJTPO010000559.1:0-3306 GCA_046075145.1 Planctomycetota bacterium | reverse complement strand
CTCCACCGCCTGGGTTCTTCTCGATCACCGCCAACATATCGCCGGCCTGCGGGTGGTTGGCGACGCCCACCGGCACCGGCATTGTGCGGCGTGCCAATCTTCCCAACAGCCAGTGACGTGACGGCTTGTCGCAGCCGGTGGTTCAGCGCGAATACTCCGCGGTAGCGATAGCGGTGCTTCCGCGGCGGCGGCACGAGATCGGCCAGCCGGGAGAGGCGATACCCCGTCGGCGGAAGAAGTTGGGGCTCCCGCAGCCCGGCGAGCGGCGGGTGATCCTAGTGAAGCGGTACCGGGCTTAGATACCAAATACACACCATCGCAATCGAGTTGGCATCAACCTACAATGCCGCCTGTTGCGACTGCTGAAGTACGACTATCCGTCCAAGCCAAGCTGCTGGAGGAGAACATATATGCAACGCCCGCAACTCTACATTGATTCCGAAGGTGTTGAACGAGGGTACTATGTGTATGCCCATACTTGTGAAGCATCTGGAAGGGTTTTTTATGTCGGCAAAGGCAAGGAAGATCGCGCATGGTCAGATAATCGAAGCAGCGCGTGGCACGAGTATGTAGCGTCCCTGCCCGAGGGTTATAGGGTTTGCCTACTTCATTCAGATCTCACGGAAGAAGAGGCAATCAAGCTTGAACAAGCTGAGATTGAGGCGTACGGCGGGCCTGCTTCTGCGGGCGGAACGCTTGTCAACTGGATTCCAGGAGAGTATGGCGAAGGGTTTGGTGTCGCCGCCGAAGTAGTAGTTGACTTGACTGGAGGCGATGAAGACCTGGCCCGCAGCTTGCGTTTCCATTGGGAAAAATATCGGGCTGCCCGCAAGTTCAAAGAACTATCTCCATCGGAGCGCAAGGCTTGCGCAGAAAAGTTTGACGAGATGGCTGGGCCTGCGATAAATGCCTTGTACGCCATCAAAGAAAAGTATGTGTTTCGAACAGACACCCTTGAGCCTTTCGGTATTATCTCGGCTATTTCCAAGGCCTCGGAAATCGGAAGACTTGCTCGCCAACTTCGCAATCGCAAGATGGGGTATCTCGACTTCTGCTATGCAGTCGAAGATCAGCTAGGCCAGTTGACTCGTAGACTTGAACGACGCGATGTCGAGCCCGAGTATGCCGAAATCATAGAGGCAGTCCACGGCGCGCTGGTTCGATGGTTTAGCCTTTTCGATACTGGCAACGAGCAGGAGGCAAGAGCAATCGCCAGCCGGGAATATGGTGCGTGGCGTGACCGTCGCTAGGCAAACTCCAAATGTTCACGACGAAGTGAAGATTTAGGGAAAGCCCTGCACACGCTGGCTGCATTTGCCGCAGTTCCGTACGCGATCCCAAACCGCTCGCACGCCTCCGCCAGCCGGCCACGCTCAATGTAGCCTTCGCGGTCGCCGGCGTTGGCTTCGTCGTGTCCGCAGCGCCTCCAGCTTTGCCAGGCAGGCCGCCGGCCGTGGGTTGATCCCATACTTGCTGGGGCGGCTTCGATCGAGCGACTTCCATATCGGCCAGATAAGCCCCACGGCCTCGAGGTGGGCGTGAGCCCGCGCTACCGTTGCCTTGTTGATTCGGCAGGCCGTCGCCATGTTCCGGGCCGTCGTCTCGACCACCCCTCCCCTGGCGTGGCGAAACATGACGTGCCAGACTTCCCTCTCGGCCAGGGTCAGCTCTGGGCCGATGACGTCGACGAACTCGTTGAACGTCTGCCAGCGGCCAGGAGCCCCAGCGGCGACCCCTGGCCGCCCTGCCGGGAGCGTGTTCGCCGGCGGCCGCTTCCCCGGCGTCTGGTCCCTGAGGATCTCCCGCGTGATCGCCCGCCCGTCGGCGTTGGTGACGGTGGCGAGCTGGCCCGCGATCTCGACGTCGACGGTGATCCCGTCGGGCTGGAGGATCCAGGATCCGCGTCGGTTCTGGAGCGACTTTCCGCCTGCGAGCTGGAGGCTCTCGCTGGTCATGCCAGGGCCTCAGGGGTGAACGCGGCGAACTCGTCGTATCCCTCGGTGGCCAGGATCTCCTCGGGATCGGCGAGCGTGAAGCTCTGGCCGCTGCCGGAGAAGTAGAGCTGGATTTCCCCCGGCACGGCCGTGCGGGATTTCTCGACCTGGAGGCGGACGTCCCGCGGGTCAGCGTCTTTGGCTCCGTTCGTCCACAGCGACAACACGGTGTGCGCCGCGTAGTCGAGCAGGTTGGAATCCTTGGCAATCGCTCCGATCCCGGCTTCCCGGCCGGTTGTCTTCGCCAGACTCGAGACGACGATGATGGCGATCTCGTGGCGGACGGCCAGGTCGGCGAGCTGCCTGGTGATGTGCTCGATCTCGGCGCGGCGGTCTGCTTGCTGGTCGGCCTGGCATAACTGGAGGTAGTCGACCACCGCCAACCGCGGCCGATGACGCAGGATCGCCGCCTCGATAGTCTCGGGGGTGAGCGGCGGGTCGACGACCTGGAGCCGATCGCCGATCACGCCGGCCAGGTCGACGGCCATGGTGCGGGCGCGCTGCGTCCGCCGGCGAGCATCCTTGAACGTGCATCCGGCCACCGCCTTGCCGCGGATCTCGCCCCAGATGGCGAGCATCTTTCCGGCCAACAACTCGTTGGTCATCTCGCCCCTGTACCAGACGGCGCGGGCCTCGAGGTCGGCGGCCAGGGCTCCCAGCGTCAGTTGCAGGGCCAGGGCCGATTTTCCCTCCCCTGGCTTGGCGGCGATCGCGGTCAGCCCGATCGGCAGGCCACCGCCCAGGCGGCGGTCGAGTGGCCCGAAAAGCGTCGGCACAACAGGTTCGACGTCCTGCCTCGCCCAGTTGTCCAGGATCTGGACGAGGCCCCGGTGCTCGGTCCTGCCGGCGTTGGCTCCAATCAGCTCCCTCGCCTGGTCGATCCGCTCGATCACCTTGGCGACGTCGCCGGCGGTGGCGGTGGGATCCCTGGCCACGACGAGGGCGTCGGCCAGGTGGCCGGCGGCCAGCCTCCGGCCGTGGGCCTCCCGGATCTCGTCAGCGGCCAGGGCGGCGGCCTCGAGGGGCCGCGGCCCGATCAACTCGCCTAGCAGAAGGATAGGTCGGCCAATGGCACTTCGGCAAGCGTCGGCCGAGCGTGACGGATCACGAGGAGCAACAGCCGGAACCGGTCGGGCTGGATGCGGACCAATTGTGGAGGTTCCGAGGAGCGTCCTATCCTCGCTCAAGGTCGAATTTTTCTCGTCGGCTCGAGCCCGCCTTGAAACCGCCCTTCTCACGGGCCGTCCGCACCGTGGCATGGGATCCCGTCAGAGGCTGCGGATGTCGATCACGGGCAGTTCGTCAGGCGACG
>JBJTPO010000558.1:0-9550 GCA_046075145.1 Planctomycetota bacterium | reverse complement strand
CACCTGCCCGGAGACGCGGGAGGTGATCAACTGCATCCGCTCGATCGGCTGGTAGGCCACGATCGTGCCCCGGCACATGACCGTCTGTTGCCAGGGCACGAGTGCCAGGATGAACGGGATCGAGATGAAGAACGCGAACACCAGCCGGGCCACCCAGCGCACGCCCTGCGGGGTGAGCGACCGGGCGAGCGAGACCCGCGCGACGGTGTCCCGCTCCGGCGGCGGTGGCTTGCGTTTCACGACCATGCCACGATCCTCCCGCAGCGGCTGCGGATGTCGTCGCGGGCGGTGACCACGACGAGCGTCCAAGGGGCGGCCGGATCGAACAGCGTGTCCAGGAGTTCGGGACAGGATTCCAGGTCGAGCCCGTCGAGGCTGCCGTCGAGCAGCAGGAGCCTTGGCCGCCCCACGATCGCCCGGGCGATCGCCAGCCTGCCGATCTCGTTGTTGGAGAGAGGCCGCCCGTCGGGGGCGAGTGAGCTTTCGAGGCCCTCGGGCAGCCGGGCCACGCGGTCGGCGAGGCAGACCGCGTCGAAGGCCCGGCGGATGTCGGGGGCCGTGACGCTCCCGCGTCCGAGCCGCACGTTCTCGGCCAGCGTGCCGGCGAACACCTCGGGACGGCCGAGGAACGCGATCTGCCGCCGGGTGGCGGGCCGGTCGAGCTGGCGGGCGTCGATGCCGTCGTATTCGAGCAGCCCCTGCCGCGGGAGCCGCAGCAACGCGAGCGTCTCGAGCAGCGGCGTCTTGCCGGTCGGGCCGACGATCGCCACCCGTTCGCCGGAGGCCAACTCCAGCCGCTTCGGCCCGCCTCCGCCCCCGGTCAGTTCGACGATGACCTCCATCGGCCGTCCCGAGTCGGGCAGGGGCTCCCCGTCGTCCGGTTCCGGCGGGAGGCGGTCGAGCACGCCCAGCTTGTCGAGCGTGGCCTGAAGGTCGTAGAAAATCTCGACGTACTTGCCGATCTTCGAGAGCGCCGTGAGCACGAGCGTGACGATCAGTTCGCTGGCCACGAGCTGGCCGAGCGTCAGCTGACGGTTGATCACGAGCCAGCCCCCGAGGCCCAAAAGCACGGTGCTGCCCACCGCTTCGAGCAGCAACGCGAAGAGCGTCTGCCGCCAGACGACGGAGAAGTGTCGCTTGCGGGTGAGGATGTAGGCGTCGGAGAGCTCATCGGCCCGGTCGAGGGCGAGCCGCGCACCCTCGCCGCTGCGAAAGGTGTGGGGGCAGCGGGCCACTTCCTCCAGCCAGGCGGCGACGTCGAACTTCGCGTAGCTCTCCGCGATGCTGGTCCGCACGCCGCCGATGCCGAGCACGAACACCAGGAACACGACGAGCACCGCCAGCACCACGGCGAAGGTCAGCAGGAACGGGTGGTAGAAGGCGAGCACCACGAGGCCCACGAGGGTGATCATCAGGATCCCGACGCCCTCGACGAGCAGGGTGGCGATCGACTTCTGGCCCGACGAGACCACGAAGAAGCGATTCACCAGATCGGCCCGATTCGTCCCGTCGAAGGAGGCGATCCCCGTGCGGGCCAGCCGGTCGGCGAATCCGAGCGCCGTGCGGACGAACAGCCGCCGCTGGAGGCACTCGGCCACATAGGTCTGCAAACCGCGCAGCAAGGCCGACACCAGCAGGAACGTGAACATCACGAGCGCCAGCACGACCACCGGCCAGAGCAGAATCCCGAAGGCGACCGTGTTGACGAGGGCCTCGATCGCGGCGGGTGACACGAGCGAGAGCAGTCCCACGCCAAGCGCGAAGGCGAGTAGCGTGAATACGTCGCCCCACTCCAGCCGCGCGAGATCGATCAGCCGCTGCCCCGGGCTCTTGCCGTGCGCGTGCGCCGACCCGTGCCCGACCGCGGGTGCCTCGTCGTGCGGCGGGTGGGCGACCGCGTTCACCATGCAGCGGCTTCCCCGGGTTCCTCGAGGCGGGCGGACGCGTGCCGGTGAGGACGCCGGACGGCCCGCCGCCGCGCGAGTTCCCGCCCGGTGGAATGCCCGATCCGAGTCGTCGCCCGGTCGACCGCGACTTCCCAGTCGACGTCATTAACCTCGGCCACCACGTCCCCCCCGTCGCGGAGGCGGACGACGATCCGGCAGGTCTTGTCGATCCCTCCCCGCGGGCCGTTTTGGTCGGCGAGGAACACGTTCACGCGGCCGATCCGGCCGCTGAACCGGGCCAGAGCGAAGCGGAGCCTCCGCTCGACGTGGGTCGAGAGTTCAGGGGCCGGCTTGCCGCCGGAAGCTTTCATGGTCCAGACCATCGGGTCACCTCCAAGAGACGCGCGGTCGGAGCCTCCCGACCGCTGTTATCGACACAAATAGGAGGGTCCAATCACTTCGGCAAACAAGAATGTTTCGATAGAATCCATCGAAAAAACCGATGGATGGAGGCCTCGTGAACTGGCTCAACTACCACCACCTTCTGTATTTCTGGACCGTGGCCCGCGAGGGCAGTATTGCCGCGGCCTGCCGCCGGCTCCACCTGACGCAGCCCACCGTGAGCGGGCAGATCAAGGCTCTCGAGCGGGCGCTCAAGGCCACGTTGTTCGAGCGGCGGGGTCGGTCGATCGCGCTGACGGAGACGGGACGGCTGGTGTACCGCTACGCCGACGAGATTTTCTCGCTCGGCCGCGAACTCGAGGACGCGGTGGCCGGGCGGGCGACCGTGGGGGGGCTGCGGTTCACCGTCGGCGTGGCCGACACGCTCTCGAAACTGATCGTGCATCGGCTGCTCGAGCCGGCCCTGCACCTCCCCGAGGAGGTGCACATTTCGTGCATCGACGGGGACCCCGACCGCCTTCTCGCTCAACTCACGCTCCACGAACTGGATATCGTGATCAGTGACTATCCGGCCAACCCTCGGCTGGGCCTGCGGGTGTTCAACCACGCGCTCGGCGACTGCGGCGTGACCCTGTTTGGCACGTCCGAACTGGCGAAGCGTTACCGCCCCGGGTTTCCCCGTTCGCTCGACGGCGCCCCCTTGCTGGTACCGCCCGGAAACGCCGCGTTGCGGCGGGCCATGGACCAGTGGTGCGACGAGATCGGGGTCCGACCCCTGATCCGGGGCGAGTTTGCCGATAGCGCGTTGTTGAAGGCCTTCGGCGCCCGGGGGGAGGGACTGTTTTTCGCCCCGACCGTGGTCGAGGACGACGTGGGGCGCATGTACGGGGTCGAGGTGGTGGGCCGCGAGGAACGGCTCCGCGAACGGGTCTACGCGATTTCCATGGAAAAACGGCTGGCGCACCCGGCCGTGGTGGCGATCACCCGGGCAGCCAGGGCGAGTTTGGCGGGATCGTAACAAGGTATGGCCCCCCAAGCCCCCGCCTGACCGGCGTTTTTCCCGGCTCTCGCAAGCCCTGCATGCCCCGCCGCCGAAGACTTCCGGGGGGTTGTGCGTCATGCTCGCAGTCACGGCCAACTGGGGAATCGGCGACGGCTCGCTCGCAGACTCGCGGGCAGCCCGGGCCGCGGCGTGGCTCGACGCCATCCGCAGGGTGATCGTCCGGGCCGGGTGGGGGACCGACGGCCGGTATCGGCCGGTGGGCGAGGTCACGCTGATCTTCGCCGGCGACACCTTCGAGTGGCTGCTCTCCGACCGCTGGGCGGGCCGAGACCGCCCCTGGCACGGTGGAGCCCGTGGCGAGCAGGCGCGAAACGGCGTCGTTGCGGCGTCGCTGCAGGCCGCGCGACCGGTGCTGCGAACCCTTTCGCGCTGGGCGCGGGCGGGGCTGCCGGTGCCGGTGGCAACCCCCCGTGAACGCCCGTCGGAGTGGGCGGTGCAGGCCGTTCAGGTCCGGCCCATCCTGCTGGCCGGCGACCGCGACTCCTGGCTCATCGACCACGCCGCCGCGGCGGGACGGTTCGGCATCGCCACCGGCGAGGAGTGGTCCGACGGCCGGCGGCAGGTGCGGCATGGACATGACCTCGATCCGATGACCCACCGCACGCCTTCCGCGACCGGACGGAGCGGGCGGCCGCCGACGCTCGCCGAGAGCCTCGTGACCGATCTCGTGGTGCCGTTCGCCGTGGCCATTCGCGGCGACGCCGAGGCGTGGCGGCTGATTCGTCCGAGCCTGGCATCCTTGTCGGCGGCGTCGCCATCGCGATGGCCGGCGATTCTCGCCGCCGCAGCGGCCGCGGATGCCGGGCGAGTCGCCACCGGGTCGTGCTGGCGTAGGGCGGTCGCTGGCTGGCATCGGACCGCGGCTCGCGAATTGCCGACGTGCGAGACCGAGTTCGACGCCCTGGGCGAGTTGGCGGCGTGGCTCGACGGCATGCCCGCCGGAGCCCCGGTTCCCGAGGCGGTTCGGAGGCTGGACGTCGCGGCCGCTGGTGCGAGCGGCGAGCGGGTGATCACCGCCGACCATTCCAGAGCCGAGTCGCCGACGCTGTCCTGTCACGAGAGCGACCGGGCGATCTGCGCGGAGCCGCTTGGCTGGCCTCAGCCGGCGCCGGCCGTGGTCGCCATCGGCGCGGGAGCGGCTGGCGGCGGGTTCATCGATGCGGCATGATGCGGAGGATGAGGAGTCCGCCATGACCAGTTCCCCAGCCGTCGTGCTCGAGTCGGGCATCGTCGAGATCGGCACCACCTTCGAATCCCGGCCCGCGGCCGTCGCCTGTGCGGAGCGGCTCGTAGCCGGCCGACTGGCGGCCTGCGTGCAGGTGGACGGCCCCCTGGCGAGCACCTACCGCTGGCGGTCGGCCGTGGAGACCGCCGAGGAATGGCGGTGCACCTGCAAGACCACGCGCGGCCGCCGTGACGCCTGCATCGAGGCGATCATCGCCACGCATCCCTACGAGACCCCGCAGGTGACCGTCGCGCCCGTCGATGCGACCGCGGCCTACGCCGCGTGGGTGCGGGCGAGCGTGGAGGGTCCATGGCCGGCCTGAGCGGGTCGCCAGGCCCCGTGCTCTACGCGTTCGAGGCGGTGCTCCACCGTCGCCCCGACGACGCTGCCATGAGCGGTCGGCACCTCGACGAGTGGGGCTCGTGGCCGGTCCTCGCCGTGAGCCGTGACGCGCTTTCCCAACCGCTCGCGATCGGCTTCGACGAGGCGCTCGAACGGCTTGCGGGCCTCCCCCGGATGTTCGTCGAGCCCGATGGCGCGTTCGTCTGGACGAGCCCGGCGGCCGAACGGCCCTGGCAGGTCGACGGCAACCTGTTCGAGCGGTCCGGCCGCGTTGTGCTCGTCGACCTCAAGGGTTCCTGCCCCCCGGACGAGTTCGACCGGCTGCTGGGGGCGTTCGGGTGGCCCGCGGAACCCGTGATCCTGGGCCTGGTCAGGCCGGCCGTGTTCCTCGACGAAGCCACGTTTCGGCGGCACGCGGCGGCCCGGGGGGCTGCCGGGGACGGGCAGACCCTGCGGCCCCGCTGAAGACCGGTCGTGACGGTCGTGTCGCCTTCGCCCGGCGGGGCATGCCACCGGGCTCCTGACCGACGATATCCTCGGGCGAGGCTCAGGCGACCGGCCGGTCGTCACGCCCGAGGAGGTGAGGCATGGCCGCGAATGCATGGGAGTCACGTCGCCTGGGGCGCCTGGCTGGCAGGGTCTTTGGCCTCGCTGCCTTGTTCGCCGCAGCGGGCGGCCTCCTCGAGGGTGTGCAAGCGGAACCGGCGATGACGGAGGTGACGGCGCTCGCGCGGGCCTACGGAGCCGGGGTGCACGCCTACTTTTCCGGCGATGCCCAGCGGGCCTACGACGACCTCACCCAGGCGATCGAGGCGGGCACGAGTGATCCCCGAGCCTGGTACTTCCGCGGCCTGGCTGCCCTCAAGCTCGGCCGCCTCGACGAGGCCGAAGCCGATTTTTCCACCGCCTCCACCCGCGAGACGGAGGCCACCGGCGACTGGGCCGTGTCGCGGTCGCTCGAGCGTGTGCAGGGGCATGATCGACTCGCGCTCGAGCGGCATCGTGTCCGCGCCCGCGTGGCGGGCTACGAGCAGCGACGGCAGGCGGTGGAGCGTCGGTATTCGCAGATCGAGTCTCGGCAGACGGAAATGCTGCGGCAGCAACGGCCCGAGGGCATCGCTCCAGACCCCGTGGAGAAGTTCGGTGAGGAAATCAACCCGTCTGCGCCAGCCGCCGAGACGATGCCGACGCCCGCAGCGTCGGAGCCAGATGCGGAGCTCGTGCCTGAAATGACGGCCGAGGAGCCGGCGGCCGATGAACCCGCCGAGGACGGCGCCGCGGAGGCCGAGGCGGCGGATGATTCCGACCCGGCGGCACTCCCGGCGGAGCGGGAGCCGGTTCCGGCCGAAGCGGGTGAGGATGTGGAGATGGCCGACGAGGAGTCCGCGCCCCCAGCCATCGACACGCCCGGCGGCGACGTGATCGGCAACTGACCGCCCGCAGGCTCAGTCAGCTGGAGGCAGCCGCGCGGCAGCGGCCGCCAAGATCACCCAGCCCGCGATCATCAGGACGCCGCCGACCGGCACGATCGCGCCAAGGATCCTGACGCCCGAGAGGGCGAGCGCCGCGAGGCAGCCGCTGAAGATCAGCGTGCCGAGAAGAAAGCACCAGCCCGCGGCCAGGGCTGGTCGGGAGGTCGGCCGGCTCAGGGCGGCGACCAGTCCCGCCGCCAGCATGCCGAGGGCATGGTACATGCAGTAGGTGCAGGCCGTCTGCCAGTTGGCCTCCTGGCCGCTCGCGGCGAGCGTGGCAGCGAGGCCGTGGGCGCCGAACGCGCCCGCCGCCACGGCGACGCCGCCGAGCAGGCTGCCGGCCACGAGGCAGAACCTCACCGCCGTGGATGTCACGGCTGCCTCGTGCCCAGGAGCCGCTCCTCTTCCTCCTCCTGGATGATGATCCGCGGGGTGACCATCAGCATCAGGCTGTCGGTCGTGCGGCCCAGGCCGACGTTCTTGAAGAGGCGGTTGATGTAGGGGATCTTCGACAGGATCGGCACCCCGAACTCGTTACGGCCCTCGCGGAGCCGCTTGATGCCGCCGAGCAGGACCGTGCCACCGTCGGGCACGCTGACGGTGGTGGTGACGGTGGTGAACAGGAACTCCGGCAGCTGGATCGTGGTGCCGTTGGACTGCACCTCGAGTTCGGCGGAGGAGGCCTCGCCGTTGGTCAGGCCCGCGAGCCCATCGACACCGGGTACGTCCACGTCGGCTCCGGATTTCTCGTCGCTGCTCTTTGACTTCGTCGACCGCGAGCCCTCGAACTGGAACTGCTCGACCCGGCCGATCTGGGAGAAGAAGGGCACCAGCGTGAGCCGCACGAAGCGCCGGTCGTTGGAGACGACCGCCTGCACGTTGACCGCGGTGCCCTCGTTGAGCACGGTGATCACCGGCTGCTGGGCGGCGGAGAAGTCGCCCACCACCGGCACCACGGCCGTCACGAACGGCCGCTGCCGGGTGTCGGAGACGAACGCCTGCTGGCCGTTGAAGAGCGTCACCTTCGGGGCCTGCATCACGTTCGACCGGGTGTTGCCCTGGGCGGCCTGGATCAGGAAGTAGGCCTCGATGTCGGAGAGGATCGCGAATCCGAAGTTCGCCGCCGAGGTGGCGGGGTCTGGCAGGCCGGGGAGTTGCGGAACGGTGGCACTGCCGAAACTGTTCTGCCGGAAGGGGATCGAGAAGAAGCTTTGTCGCCGGCGGGCGATCTGGTTTTGCTGCCCAACGCCACCCTGGCCGCCGATCTGGGGCCCCAGCGCCACACCCGGGTTGCCCGAGTTGTCGAGGCCGATCACCTGCGAGGGGCCGCCCGGCGCGGCGATCAGGCCCTGCTCGATCGGCGACTGCGAGCCGTTGGCCTGCGTCGGGATCGCGGTCATGTTGAGCGGCTGATTCACGCCGGTCTGGATGTTGAAGTCGAAGTCGACGCCGATCCGCTCGAAGAAGGTGTCGTTGAGCGTGATGAACCGGACCTCGATCGTGACCTGGAGATCCTGAAGCCGACGGAGCTGCTCGAGCAGGTCGGCGATTTCGTCATGCACCTCCTGAGTGGTGCTGATCACGAGGCTGAGGTTCGTGTCGAACGACCGGATCGCGCCGGGGCCACCCACCGTGTCCCAGGTGTCGGCGGCCACGGTGCTCTGGATCAGGTCGATCAGGGGCTGAAAGTTCTGCTGACCGCCGCCGATCGACGGCGGGCCGAAGGGAATCGAGGGCGTCGAGCCCGTGGTCGGCGGACCACCGCCACCCCGGAACTGGGCCAGGGCCGTCGGCGTCATCGCCGCCTCGCCGCCCTGGGCCACCGGAATGCCGGCGGGCGGCGGCCCCACCTGGACGGCGAGCGAGTTGCGCAGGGCGGCCTGCTCGTATCCATCGCGGAGGGCGCCGGTGATGCCCAGGCCGTCGGAGGAGAAGTTCGGGATCGGCAGCACCAGGTCGGCCACGGGGTACGTGACGGCATAGACGTCGCCCTTGACGAGCCTCGGGCTCGTGACCTTGAGCACCTCGTCCCGCACGACGTAGCCCAGGTGCAGGGGCTCGAGGAGCAGCTTGAGGGCGCTCTTCAGCGAGATCGGCTGGTCGAGAGAGAGCGTCACGGGCGTGTCGCTGCCGACGGCCTCCTGCTCGAGGCCCACCATGTCGATGTGGATCGCCACGCCCGCCTGCTTCGACAGTGCGTCGAGCACGGCGGCAAGCGGCTGCTCGCGGAAGGCCGGCCGCACCTTCTCCTCGAGTTTCTTCTGGATCTCGAGTTCGGCGGCTGTGACGCGGCTGCGGCCTTCGGCGAGGCGTTCGGTTCGGCTCTTCGTCAGGTCAGCCCACTCGCGGGTGGAGGGGAACTCGATCGGCCCGGCGATGGGCCGCCCCGATCGGGCGACGTCCTCGACGACGTCCAGAAACCCGGCCTGGTTGTCGCCGTCGATCGACCGCTGGGTGTCGAGCCGGCGGATCGTGCGGCTCTGGGCCAGCAGCTGCCTCACGACCGGGTTGTCGGGGTCCAGTTGGCCCGCCTTCTTGGCCACGGCCTCGGCCTCGGGAAACCGCTGCTCGTCGACCAGGGTGTTGTATTCCTCGACGAGCATGGCGATCCGCTGATCGACCTCGACCCGGCGGGCACGCTCACGGTCGATCTCTCCCTCGATCCGCTCAGTCTGCTTTTCGAGCGCGAGTTCGGCCCGCCGCTTGCCTGTCACCTCTTCGATGTCCTGACGGGTCCGCTCGATCCGACGGAGCAGGCGGTCGCGGGCCTCGTCCGGCAACGGCTGTTCGGCGAGGCTCTTGGCCAGCTCGTCGAGCAGCGCGAGCGCGTCGCCGGGTGACTTCTGGGCGAGTCGCTTCGCCTCGAGCTGCCGGGCGGCGACCTCCGCCGAGACGCGGGCCAGGGCCAGGCCTTCAGGTTCGCCGGCGGCTGGTGCCGGCAGGGCGCGGTCCGCTCCGGCCTCCGTGGCCTGCCGGTTCGCGGGCTGGGCCGCAGCCCGATCGATCGCGTCCTGGATCATCCGGCGGGCGTCGGTCTCAGGCTGTGCCGGGGCGGGCGGGGGCAGATCCTCGGCGCTGCCGACCACCGGCAGAACGGCTGCCAGCGGGGCGGCCAGCCCCCACGCGAGACCAAGACCCAAGAAACGGCCGGCGAGAAAGG
>JBJTPO010000557.1:0-1906 GCA_046075145.1 Planctomycetota bacterium | reverse complement strand
CTGTCGGGCAAGGAGCGGGCGATCGCCGACCGCGTGGTGCGCTGGCTGCGGCAGGCGGGCTGTCCCGCGGAGGCGATCCAGTTCGACGACGCGCACATCCGCATCCCGCACGGCGGCGAGGTGGGGAACCTGATCGTCAGGCTGCCCGGCACGCTGGCCGGTCCGCGCCGACTGCTGATGGCCCACCTCGACACCGTGCCGGTGTGCCTGGGGGCGAAGCCGGTCGTGGCCGGCCGGTTCGTGAAGAGCGCCGATCCCGCCACCGGGCTCGGCGGGGACGATCGCGCGGGCGTGGCCGTGGTGCTCGCCACGGCGCTCGAGATCCTCTCGCGGCGGCTGCCGCACCCGCCGCTGACGTTCTTCTTCGCCGTCCAGGAGGAGGTGGGACTCTACGGCGCGCGGTTCGCCAAGGCGGCCGACCTGGGGCGGCCGAAGCTGGCCTTCAACTTCGACGGCGGGGCCGTCGACAAGATCACCGTGGGCGCCACCGGCGGCTACCGGAGGGAGATCGCGATCGAGGGCGTTCCCAGCCACGCCGGCGTGGCGCCCGAGAAGGGCGTGTCGGCGATCGCGATCGCGTCGCTGGCCGTTGCGTCACTCGTCGAGGACGGCTGGCACGGGCTGGTCGAGAAGGGGGGCAAGCGGGGCACGAGCAACGTGGGCGTGATCCACGCGGGCGAGGCCACCAACGTCGTGGCCGATCGCGCCACGCTCCGGGCCGAGGCCCGGGGCCACGACGCCGCCTTCCGCGGCCGGATCGTGCAGGCCATCGAGAAGGCGTTCACGGCCGCGACCAAGCGGGTCAAGAGCAGCGACGGCCGCACGGGCAAGGTCTCGATTGCGGGCCGGCTCGACTACGAGGCCTTCCGGCTGGCCGATGACGAGGCCTGCGTGGCGGCCGCCCGCGCGGCGGTGCAGGCGATCGGCCTCGCCCCGCGGCTCGACATTTCCAACGGCGGCCTCGACGCCAACTGGATGGCAGCCAACGGCATTCCGACGGTCACGCTCGGCTGCGGCCAGATGAACATCCACACCACCGACGAGCAGCTCGACCTGACGGCCTACGAGCAGGCCTGCCGAGCGGCGCTGCTCCTCGCGACGGCCGCGGCCTGATCGCCATAAAAGCCCCCCGGCGCGAGCCGGGGGGGTGACGCGGTCCACTCCGATCGGCGCCGGGGCCCCGAGGGGCATGGTGGGCGTCATCCCCCGCGCTGGCGCACGGGGGCTTTTATCGGGCGGCGGATCGACGTTTCGGCGACCCTTTCGTACATTCCCTCCATGCCCCGCACCGTCGCCCGCTCCCGCCCCGCCCTCGATCGCGTCCACCAGGGCGACTGTCTCGAGATCCTGGGCCGCCTGCCCGACGGCAGCGTGCATCTCGCCTTCGCCGATCCCCCGTTCAACATCGGCTACGACTACGACACCTACGACGACCGCCGCACCGCCGACGACTATCTGGCCTGGTCGCGACGCTGGATGGAGGCCGTGAAGCGGGTGCTCCGCCCCGACGGCACGTTCTGGCTGGCGATCGGCGATGAATACGCCGCCGAACTCAAGGTGCTCGCCACGCGGGAACTCGGCTTCACCTGTCGCAGCTGGGTGGTCTGGTACTACACCTTCGGCGTCAACTGCCGCACCAAGTTCAGCCGCTCGCATGCCCACCTGTTCCACTTCGTGAAGGATCCGGCCGCCTTCACCTTCAACGACGACGCGATCCGCGTGCCCAGTGCCCGCGAGCTTGTCTATGCCGACAAGCGGGCCAACTCGGCCGGACGGCTGCCCGACGACACCTGGATCCTCCGGCCGCAGGACCTGCCCGAGGGCTTCACCGCTGACGGCGATACCTGGTACTTCCCTCGCGTCTGCGGCACCTTCAAGGAGCGTTCCGGCTGGCACGGCTGCCAGA
>JBJTPO010000556.1:0-7024 GCA_046075145.1 Planctomycetota bacterium | reverse complement strand
CGCCGAAGCAACCGGCCATGGCGAGCGTGGTGGCGACGAGCGCGGGCCGCTTCCGGGGCAGGCGGCCGATCGGCCCCGCGGCGGCCAGTGGCGGCAGACTCTGTCCGCCGCGATTGAGCACCGGCAGCAGGCCGCGGAGCGTTCCTGAGTCGACCAGTGCGTCGAGCACGGCCGGCATGATGATCGTCTCGGTCTTGAAGATCCAGCCGATCCGCACGAGCACCTGATAAGCCTCGATCCCGAGCGTGTTCCTGGCCTCACGTGCAGCAGACTCCGGGCCGGCAGGGGTGTGATCGGCCCGGGGCGGCATGGTCTGGCGGGAGGTCGCGTCGTCGCCCATCGTCCCTGCAGCATGAGGGTTTTGCCTGGCGCCGTCCATCCGCCTCACCTGGCTCGCCGCACGCCTTCTTCCGGCCGTCGCCTGGGCCGCACGACCGGACCAGACACGCCCCCGTGCGCCGGCACGGGGGATGACGCGGGCCACGCGACACGGCGTGGCGATCACCGTCCCGCGGCGATCACGAGTTCCAGATAACTCCGCCGCTCCTGGGCGTCGCAGCCGAGCGACTGGGCGAGCGACGCGATGCAGGCCGTGGCCAGCGGCACCTCCCCCTCGGCCGCCAGCAGCTCGAGTTCGAGGAAGTCGCCGATGCCGTCCACCTGGTCGAGCGCCGCCTCGACCTCCGTTCCCTGCCAGGGCACCCGCGCGGCCCGCCGCCGCTTGGCGACGTCCCGCACCCGCCGGAAGCCGAGCGCCTCGAGCAGCTCCGTCCAGCGGTCGAGCGTGGCCTGGCCGCCGCCTGGGCCGCCCGGCCGGGCCGGCACCTGGGCGAGGGCGAGTTCCAGCTCGCGGCGGGTCTTGGAGGCCGAGTCGATCCGCGGCCCCTTCCAGGTCGCGGCCACCTCGTCACCGACCCGCCGCAGCCGCAACGCCTCGTCGGTCTTGACGAAGTCGCGGCAGGGATGGGCGAAGTAGCGATCGACCTGCTCGACCGGCTCGCGAAATCGCGCCGCGAGCCCCACGAGCCGGGACTCGAGGGCCGCCGGATCCGCGACGCGAAACTTCTGTTCGACCTCGTACACTTGAATGCTCCTCGCGGCCGTGATGCCGCCAGCCCGCACACCACCAGGCCGCCGATGATAGCCTCCTCCCGCTGCGGGTTCCGCCTGGCCGCCACCGCGTGCCTGGTGGCCATGGTGACCGCCGGCTGCGGTGAGCCGCCGGCCCATCCCGCCGTCGGGAAAACACTGGCGGTGCTGCCGGTCGCGGTGCTGGCCGATCTCGCCGCCCCGCCGCCGGCGCTCGCCGGGCGCGTCACGCTCCTCACCTTCTGGGGCACCTGGTGCCCGCCCTGTCGCCGTGAGCTGCCGGGCCTGGCGCGGTTGGCCGCGAGCCTCGCGGGCGAGCCGCGGTTTCAGCTGGTGGCCGTGTCCTGTGCCGGCGCAGGCGGCCCGGGCGACCAGGCCGACCTGGCCGCCGAGACGGCCGAGTTCCTCATTGGCCAGAAGCTCACGATCCCAGCCTACGTCTTCTCCGATCCCTTGGGAGCCGACCTCCTGGCCATGACCCTCGGCTTGGAGGCGCTTCCCGCCACGTACCTGATCGGCCCCGATGCCACGGTCCGAAGCGCCTGGATCGGCTACCGCCCGCGCGACGAAGCCGAGATCGCCGCCGCGATCGTCTCGCTGCTGAAGCGTTGACGGAGAGGTCGGGCAGGTCCCCGATCGCCGCGCTCCCGTTCCCACCTATTCCTCGGTGGTGAAGGCGGGGGCTGGAAGCCCGGCCTTGTTGTACAGGTTGGCGGCGACCGGGTTCGTGGAATAGGCGTAGCGGACGGCGACCGGATCGGCGACCGCAGTCGACGAGACCACCACGGTCTTGCCTTCGATCATGGCCTCGGCCCACGCCCACGTGCCGTCGCGGCCGCGGATGGCGAAGCCCCCGAGCGTGCCGTTCTTCACTTCCACGCTGGGGGCCCGACCGTCCCTGCGTCCGACCATCAGGCCGTTCCCCACGTGATCGAACGCGATGCTGATCGACCGGCCCTCGACGGTCATTCCCTTGTAGAGTGGTCCCGAAACGACGATCCGCGTGTCGCCATACACGTCGCGCATCGCCCAGCGGGCCAGCCGTTCGCCGACATCGCGATTGTTCTTCGGGTGCAGGTCGTTGGCTTCGCCGAGGTCGATGGCCGCAGTCATGCCGGACTTGGGGATGAGGGCGAGGCCGCGGCGCTGCTGTTCGCGGGTGATCGCCCACTCGGAGTGGGCCCCGGGATCCTCGCTCGGGGGGCCGAGCCCCGGTCGTTGGACATAGGAGAAGGGCGGCTCGAATCCCCATGCCTTGCGCCAGCCGGCGACCATGGCCTGCATCTTGACTGCGTAGTCCGGCTGCCCCGTGTTGGATTCCCCCTGGTACCAGATCGCGCCGGCGACCGGCGTCGCCGTGAGGCACTTCATCATGGCGTCGTACATTCCGGAGGGCATGCTGCCGTCGCCGAACACGGAGTGTGGCGGATTGCCAAAGCCGATGGAGCGTTTCGGGCCCTCGTTCGCGGCTCGTGCCCAGGCCTGGGTCTCCTCGAGCTGGCGGGCCCCGAACGCGGCGAGACGGTCGCGCCGGCTGGCGACTTCCTCCCCTTCCTTCAGGCCGGGAAACTCGGCCCGCGTCTCCATCGGGATCCAACTCTGAATCGGCGAGCCGCTGAAGCAGCACTCCACGAGGCCGATCGGCAGGTCGGGGTTCAGATCGTGGATCGCGCGGGCGAAATAGTAGGCGGTCGCGGCCCAGCGGGCGATCGTCTCCGGGGTGCCCTCCTGCCAGCCGCCATCCACCGCCACCTTCATCGGGTCGGCCGGCAACGGCAGAAAGGCATGGCTGATCGTGACCCGCCTGATCAACGGGCGGTGTTACTCCTTGGCTTCGGCGGACACCTGGAGGTCGTTCATGCTGATTTCCATGTTCGACTGGCCGGTGCACAGCCAGACATCGCCGACCAGCACGTCCTGCAGCTCGATGGCGCCGGACTCACCCCTGACCGTCAGCACCCGACCCTGCTTGGATGCCCGCTGCGCCGGCAGTCTGAGCGTGAACACGCCCTCGGCGTCGGCCACCGCGGCGGCCCTGTCGCCGGCGAACTCCGCCGTCACCCGCTCGCCCGGTCCGGCGCTGCCGAGCTCGACGATCGGCTGGTCGCGTTGCACGACCATGTGGTCGCCGCAGAAAGGCGCCACCTTCAACTCCGCACCGCAGGCTGAAACCAGCGACGCCAAGGCGAGCACGATCGGCAACCGCCGCACGACGGTCTCCGTCGCGGCGCGGGCCAACGTCAGGGATCGGCAACGGATAGAGTCGGTCATCGAGTAGTCACACGGATGCGAGGATGCCGTCAAAAGGGATGAAAAAAAGGATAGGCCGGCCCACGACGCTTCGACAAGCGTCGGGCGAGCGGGGCGGATCATGAGGAGGAACCGGCCCCACCCTGGCTGCTTCACGTCTCACCCCCCGGTGGCGGCCTGGGCGAGACGATGGCGATCGTCGTTGCCCCCGCCACCCGCATGGTCGCGATGCCGCGAGGCGGAAGAAGTCGACGAGACGCCTTCGGTGGGCGGAGAAAGCGAAGTCGATCGGATCGTGGCGCCTGAACCGAGGTGCCGCGGATGGGACGATCAGCCGCGACCGCGACGCATCCGGGTGACGGTTCCGTCGATCGTCTGGGTGCCCACCATCAGGCCGTAGGCCGCGAGCCATGACGATGTCCCGTGGGGGGCCGGGGTGACCGGTTGCACGCTGCCGATCTGGCGGGTCCGTTCGACCGCCGCGGCCGCCCCTCCCGTGCCGAACTGGATCGCGCCGGTGTCGAACTGAAACGCGACGTTCCGCCACGTTCCGCTCCGACCGACGAGCTGGGACGGTGCGACCTTGTTGGTGACTTCGATGGTCCACCGGCCCGCGGCCGATTCGCCCCAATAGGCGTTGCTCGTGAACGTCCAGGCGAGCGTCTCGCGGGGGCGAAAGCCCGGCTCCCCGTAGCGGTCACGCTGCGAGTCGGTGCCGACGAGGAACCGGTCGTCGGAGAAGAGCCGGTGCCGGGTGCCCGAGGGCGACGTGACGAACGCCTCGAGATCACCGCTGATCGCACCCCGCCCCCGCCCGCTGCCGTTGCGATAGGCAGGGAGGTTCGTCTGGAGATTGCCCACGTTGAGCCTCACTCGCACGCTCTCCAGGGGCGCCGTCGCGGCGGCGTCCGGCACGGTGTAGGTCGCCGTCAGCGCGGGCCGCGACCGGGTGAACTGCGACCCGACCCGGATCGTCGGCGACGACACCGTGGCGACGGGAGAGAGCGACGTGACCTGCGTGGCGGCCTGCGTGAAGGCCGCGGCGTCGACGAGGCCGAAGCCGTAGTCGTCGCTGAAGGAGAGGCCCGCGGCGTTCGTCGTCCAGGACGGGTCGCCGGCATCGACGACGCGGCTGGTGAGCGCCAGGAGATGCTTGGCCATGCGCACGTCGAGGGCCGGATTGGCCTCCACGCCGAGGGCCATGATCCCGGAGACGAGCGGAGCGGCCGACGAGGTGCCACCGAACGTGCTCGTGACGTCGCCGCCGCCCACGTTGGCGAGGAACGGATCGGCGTCCTCCGGATCGAGGTTGTAGCCGCGGTCGAACGTCGTGCGGTCGGTCGTGGAGATGGCGAACAACCCGGGGCTGCTCGACGGCGCCGTGACGAAGACGTTGGCCCCGTAACTGGAGTAGCCCGCATAGCGGCCGTCGCTCCCGAGCGCCGCGACGGTGATCACGTTCGGGTCGGTATTGAGCTCGATCTTGTTGGAATCGGCCGTCGGATAGGTGCCCCGCTGGTTGCCGGCCGCGACGACGTGAATCACGCCGTGCGCCGCCGAGACGGCGAGGGAGGGCAGGATCGTGCCGGGGGTCGAGGAGGCGAAGGGATGGTCGGGGCCGTAGCTGTGGTTCTTCACCCGCACCGGTACGCCGGCGGACCAATCGACCCGCGCGAACGGATCGGGCTTGCCCGCCGCGTTCGTCTGGCCCTGATACCTGATCGCCGCGGCCTCCGCCGCTTCGAACGTATACCCGCGGGCCATGCTTCCGAGCATCCGCAGTGACGCGATGCCCGCCTGGGGCGCGGCGCCGGTCGTGCCGATGCCATTGCCGCCCCGCGCCGCGGCCACCCCGGCGACGGCCGTGCCGTGGTTGTCGCCGTTCCAGCCCACGTCGTCGAGCACCGGACTGCCCCGGAAATCAGTCGCGCGGTTCCGGGCGGCCGACGCCCCAAAATCCCAGCTGACCTCGTTGCGGAAGGCGTCGCGCAGGTCGGGGTGGGTGCCCTGCGTTCCATCGTCGAGGATGCCGATGGTCACTCCGGCGCCCGTGAGGCCGCGGGCCCAGGCGCCAGCCAGCCCGGCGTCGAGGCCCGCGTTGAGCCCGGGCGCGATCGGCATGCGGTTCTCGAGATGCCATCCGCCGTAGTAGCCGTCGGCGGCGCCGGCGGCAGTGCCCGGCAAGAAGAACGGATCGTTCGGCACGAACGCGGCGAGCAGGTATCGCGCCTCGAGCCGCTCGGCACCCACGACGGGTGAGCGGCTCACCTTTCGCGACCGACGAGGGTGACGACGCATGGGTATGTGTCCGGGTGGAAGGGATCCGTGACGAGGCGGCCCGACGAACTTCTGGGTTAAATTTACACCGCTTCGCGGCTCTGTCGCCAGGGTAATGCGGCGGGCATCAGACGACCGGCGTGGAACCTTGTCCCGTGGCCTGAACCGCATCGCACCAGCCCCGGGCGACCGTGCGCAGAATCCGGTCTACACTTGGAGGTTCCCGTCCGCGCGCGAGCCAACCTGATGAGCCTGCCTCCCCTCCGAGCCTCCGAACACCTCCACGAGGTCCGCTACGAGATCCGCGGGGCGCTCGCCCGCCGCGCCGAGCAGCTCGAGCGGGAGGGTCACGACGTCATCAAGCTCAACATCGGCAACCCCGGCGCCTTCGGCTTCCGGATGCCGTCGTCGATGCGGGTGGCGATCGTCGAGAACCTCCACCAGGCCGACCCCTACTCGCACCAGAAGGGCATCTTCCCGGCCCGCGAGGCGGTGGTGATGCAGCAGCAGAACCGGGGCGTGATGGACGTCACCGCCGACGACGTGTTCATCGGCAACGGCGTCTCCGAGCTGATCATGCTGGCGATGCGGGCCCTGCTCAATCCGGGCGACGAGGTGCTCGTGCCGAGCCCCGATTACCCGCTCTGGACGGCCAGCGTGGTGATCCACGGAGCGAAGGCCGTCCACTACCCCTGCCGCCCCGAGCGGGGCTACGTGCCCGATCCCGAGGAGATCGAGCGGCTCGTCACCGACAAGACCCGGGCGATCGTGGTGATCAATCCGAACAATCCGACCGGCGCCGTCTATCCGCGGGAGGTGCTCGAGGCGCTCGCCGGGATCGCCGAGCGGCGGCACCTCGTGCTCTGCGCCGACGAGATCTACGACGAGATGCTCTACGACGGGGCCGTGTTCACGCCCCTGGCCACGCTCGCCCGCCACACGCTCTGCCTCACCTTCTCGGGGCTGAGCAAGGTCTACCGGGCCTGCGGCCTGCGGGTGGGCTGGCTCGTGTTCTCGGGCGAGCGGGAGCACGCCCGAGACTACATCCAGGCGGTGGAACTGCTCGCGTCGCTGCGGCTCTGCTCCAACGTGCCGGGGCAGTTCGCCGTGCAGACGGCTCTCGGGGGCCACCAGTCGATCTTCGAGCTCACCCGCCCCGGCGGCCGGCTCCACGCCACCCGGGCCGCGCTGCTCGCCGCGATCCGCAAGAGCCGCTGGCTGTCGCTCGAGCCGGCGCCGATGGGCGCGATGTATGGCTTCATCCGGGTACACGCCGAGCGGCTGCCGGGCGGCGTGGCGGCCTTCGACGACCAGGCCTTCGCGCTCGATCTCCTGGAGCGGAAGCACGTGCTGGTGGCCCCCGAGAGCCGTCTGCACGGCGAACTGCCCCGGCACGTTGGAGCAGAGC
>JBJTPO010000555.1:0-4441 GCA_046075145.1 Planctomycetota bacterium | reverse complement strand
CGCCTGAAGGGAGGCGTCGTCGTCTACGGCGACGCCGACTTCCCTGCGTCTGCCGGTCCGACGCCAGCGGCGGACGCCACCGAGAAAAAACCGATGGGGCCGCCGGCCGCCAACCCGTTTGCCAGAGCGTTGCTGGCGGCGGTGGACCCCAATGCCCGTAAGGAGGCTCGCAAGAGCCTCGACCGCCGCCAGGCCGTGGACACCACGAGCACAGCCTCAAGCGGCACACCCGGTGGAAAAACAGCCGGGGGTCTGACCAAGGAGAAGTCGTTCGGTCGCGCCAATAGCAGCGGCCGGACTTGAACCGGCGACACCCGGCTTATGAAGCCGGTGCTCTAACCAACTGAGCTACGCTGCCCTGATCGCTGAACTATAGCCCACGCCACCGTCGCCGTCAGCCCGCCGGCCGATCACGCGGTTTCCGCCACCGCCTCGGCCAGGGCGTCCGGCGGAAGCGTCACCGCGCGGGCAAATCCGGCCACGAGCCGCGCGACCTCCGGCCGGAAGGCCACGATCGAAAAGTCGCCGAGGCTGAAGAACGACGCGGCCTCGGGAAACTTCTGCAAGTAGGCGGCCGTGAGCGCCGTGTGGTCGGGGTGATCGGCCGGAATGAACTCGGCCCGGGCGGGGATCGACACCCGCGCCAGCGCCTGCGGCATCGTGCCGGGCGCGTCGGCCGCCATGATGAGCAGGCAGACGTCCGGGCAGGAACGCATCTCGCGGGTATGGGCCGCCAGGCCGCTGACATGCGTCACCAACCGCAGGCCGGCGGGGCCGGTGTGGACGGCGAAGGGAATCATCGAGGCCGCCAGCCGCCCGTCGTGGAGCGTGGCCAGGGCAGCCGTCGAGCGGTCGACGAGGAGCGAGCGGAGCACGATGGCGAGCGGGTCGGGCATGCTCATCATCCTCCTTGCTGCCGGGCCCAGTCAGGCCTCGTGCGTGGGCGAAATCATGATCACGGCCCGCTGCCCGTCGCTGTGCCAGGGGTCGCCCGTGAGGTTCCGTTTCGGGTCAACGCGGGTGCTCGCTCCGACCCCGCCGACGTAACCGGCCGCCTCGACCCGGCCGGCCAGCGACAGATCCTCGAGGACGTAGTCGCGGGACTCGTCCACGTCGGGATCGATCCGGTGCGTCGTGAGATTCCAGGCCCGCCAGGTGAACCGCACGCCAATGTCGCGGCTGACCTGGCCCACCCAAACCGGCTGCCCTTGCGACGCCAGCTTCGAGAGCCAGAGCCGGAGGTGGATTCGCTCGTTGATCGAGTGGCGGGTGCGCTGGAGCGCGATGTCCTGGGGCCGACCGAAGAGGTACAGGGCGCTGACGGGTGAGTAGCGGTAGCTCGAGCCGAGCAGGAATGCCTTGAAGGTCTTCCAGCAGGTGGCCAGCGTGATCGTCTCGCTCTCGTCCCAGCGGGCTGCGAAGCCACCGAGGACGGCCGCGAACTCGCCGATCACCACGAGATTCACGGGGTCGCCGCGGCGGCTGCCCGATGCGTTGCCGGTGGTGGCTGGCATGGCCTCGAGCCGGTCGACCAGCGTCGCGAGCGACACGGGCTCCACGGTGGCCGAGGGCACGAGCGAGTCGAAATCCTTGCGCAGATAATCGACCGCGATGCCTGGCACCGGAACCGTGAAGGCCAAGTCCACCACCGGCTCGGGGGCGGCCGCGTGGGCGAGGATGTCGCAATCGTGACCGGCCCCCGCCTGCTCGACGGCCGCCCGGATGTCACCCGCGGGCACGAGCCGCACGTGCACCACCTTTGTGCCCAGGTCGAGCGTGGTGAACACGAAGCCCTCCACGGTCGCGCCGGCCGCCATCGGCCCCAGGCGAAAGCCCCGCCCGCGGAAGAGGTCGTCCATGCGGTGATTGGCCTGCTGGGCCGTAATCAACTTGAAGGGCACGAGCAGGAGCAGCGGTAGGAACATCCAGCCAAGGGCGCCGAAGGCAGACAGCCGGCGGAGGATGGAGAAGTGGACCGCCGCCGCCGCCTCGAGCGGCGTGAAGTAGCGTGGGTCGATGCCTACGAGCTGCAGCCGCAGAGGCTCTGGGGAACGGTTCTCAATTCGTACGAACACCGGCTGGATGCCCCGGCGGGCGAGATCGACGCCGAACAGCCGATGGCTCTCCGGCGCCGTGAGCACGGCCACGGTGACCTTCGCGCGGGGATCCTCCTGTACCTGCGCCCGCTCCAGGTAGCCCGCTTCGGTCGAGTCAGGCTCGTAGGGAGTGATCACGAGACGCCAGAGGCGGCGCCCAACGGAGGCGATCATTCGGTTTACCCGCGCATGCTGGGCCGTGAGGGCGAGCCCGAGCCGCGATCGCGAGGTCCGCCGGGGCCTGACCAGCCCCGGCGGACGCCCGGATCAAAGTCAGTCGACCAGCTTGCACGACGCCTCGACGACCGCGTCGATCTTCTCGTCCGAGAGGCCGCCCTTGGCGAAGGCATGGTTGGCCTTCACCTCGCCCGCCTTGTAGCAGACGACCGTCACGTCGGCGTCGGGGGCGATCTTGAACTCCGGCGGGCCGTTCTCGACGTCCTCGGGGATCACGAATGCCACGCGCTTGATGTCGTGCTTGGCGACGAAGTCGGCCGCGGCCTTCTTCAGGCTCTCGGCGTCGGTGCCCACCATGTTCACTAACGCGGTCAGCTTCTCGTCGGCATGCTCCTCGAGCTCTCCTTCGAGCTTTTTGAGCATCTTGGCGAACGACTCGTCGGCCGAGCGGGCGAACACCATCACCACCGGCCGCTGGCCCATCTTGCAGCGGTAGCAGAGGGTCTTGCCGTCGGCCACGCCGTCTTCGGGGTTGCCCGTCACCTTGGTGACCGTGAAGGCCCCGACGCTGTCGCCCACCTGCGGGCCGCTCGTCACCTCGGCAGACGCCGTCACGGCGAGCCCGAGCACCATCGCCATCGCCACACCTGATACTTCGAAAGCACGCATCGCTGAAACTCCTGGTAGCCGCGGATGAAGCCCGGAGCTGATCCCGGCCATCGCCCGCTTCTGCGGCCCGCCCGGAGGCGACCCCGCGTCGAACATTCGTGGGACGGTGACGACACGCGCGCCACCGCCGTCTTCCTTGCAGCGATCAGACTATCGTGGCTACGATACCTGCGGCAAACATTCGGGTCTGATCAGGTTCAGATCCGGGAAAAACGCCCTCTCCAGGAACGCTTGCATGGCCACCGTCACCGCCCCCCGCCGGGCCGCCCGGCCGCAGATCCGTCAGACCCAGCTCCTGATCGACGGTCAGTGGACGCCGGCCCGCAGCGGCAAGACGTTCGAGACGATCAACCCGGCGACGGAGGAGGTGATCGCCCAGGTCGCCGAAGCCGACGTGGCCGATGTCGATCTGGCCGTGCGGGCCGCCCGCAGGGCCTTCGACGACGGGCCTTGGCCGCGGATGAACGCCCGGGAGCGGGGCCGGATCATGATGCGGCTCGCCGACCTGATGGAGGGCGAGATCGACGAGTTGGCGGCGCTGGAATCGCTCGACAACGTCAAGCCCGTGAGCGACGCCAAGCTCGGCGACATCCCGCTGGCGATCGAGGTGATCCGCTACTACGCCGGCTGGGCCGACAAGATCCAGGGGGCGACGATCCCGATCAACGGCAACTTCTTCTGCTACTCGCGGAAGGAGCCGGTGGGCGTGGCCGGCCAGATCATCCCCTGGAACTTCCCGATCCTGATGGTGGCCTGGAAGTGGGGTCCGGCGCTGGCCGCCGGTTGTACGGTCGTGATGAAGCCGGCCGAGCAGACGCCGCTGACGGCCCTGCGGCTCGCGCGGCTGGCCCAGGAGGCGGGTGTGCCCGACGGCGTGATCAACGTGGTGCCCGGCTTCGGCCCCACCGCAGGGGCGGCGGTGGTGCGCCACCCCGGCATCGACAAGGTGGCCTTCACCGGCTCCGGCGAGACGGCGCGGATCATCATGGGCCAGGCCTCCGACACCCTCAAACGGCTCACCTTCGAGCTCGGCGGCAAGAGCCCCAACATCGTCTTCGCCGACGCCGACCTCGACGCCGCCGTGGCCGGAGCGCACCTGGGCATCCACCTCAACCAGGGGCAGTGCTGCTGCGCGGGCTCGCGGCTCTTCGTCGAGGACTCGATCCACGACGCCTTCGTGGAGCGGGTCGTGGAGCTGTCGCGGAAGCGTCGCGTGGGGGATCCCTTCCATCCCGACACCGAGCAGGGGCCGCAGGTGGACCGGGCGCAGTTCGAGAAGATCATGGGCTACATCGAGTCGGGGAAGCGCGAGGGGGCGACCTGCGCGACCGGCGGGAAGCGTCACGGCGCCAAGGGCTTCTTCATCGAGCCGACGGTGTTCACGAACGTGGCCGACTCGATGGCCATCGCCCGCGAGGAGATCTTCGGGCCGGTGCTCTCGATCCTCCGCTTCAAGGACGCCGACGAGGTCATCCGCCGCGCCAACGCCACCGACTACG
>JBJTPO010000554.1:0-5078 GCA_046075145.1 Planctomycetota bacterium | reverse complement strand
GGCCGCGCGACTCGAGGCGGCCATCGCCGCGGAGGCCGACTGCGTCGCCGGCAGTGGCCCCGTCGGTGAGGTCGTGCTCCATGCGAGCGAGCGGACGCCGACCGGGCCCGTGTATCGCGCGCTGCACGCCAGCCGGTTGGGGCGGGGCTGAACTGGGAAAAGGGGACAGTCCCCGTTCGGGGACGGGTCCCGGGGGCCGTCAGCCCAACAGCTGGCGGGCCAGCGAGAAGTAGATGACCAGCGTCACCATGTCGGTGGCGGCGAGGGCCACCGGGCCGGCGGCCACCTGCGGCTCGCGGGCGAAGAGCCGCAGGAGGTTGGGCATCGCCACGCCGATCACGGCGGCACAGATCACGCCGCCGGTGATGCCCCCGAACAGCGCGATCGCCACCGTCGGCTGGCCCAGCCAGGCGAGGGCCACGAGCGCGACCGCGATGGCGCTCGCCGCACCGAGCATCAGGCCCGTTGCCGACTCGTGCTTCACGGCCCCCGCGATCGCGGCCGCGCTCGGCCGGCGGCCGTGCAGCCGCTGCAGGGCGATGCTCACCGACTGGATCGCGACGCTCTCGGCGAGCGCCAGCACCACGGGCACGAACAGGGCCAGGGCCACGGTCTTTTCGAGTTCGGCCTGGAAAAGCCCCGAGAGGAAGGCGGCGACGATCCCGCCGGCGATGTTGGCCACGAGCCAGGGAAACCGGCTCCGGAAGGCCGCCACGGGCGAGCGGGCCTGCGAGTCCTCGAAGTGCACCCCGATCAGCTGAAACAGGTCGTCGAGCTCCTCGCGGCGATCGACGTCGGCGAGTTCCTCGGTGTAGAGGTCCACGTCCACGATGCCGAGCATCCGGCGATCCTGGTCCACCACCGGAAAGGCGAGCAGCTTGTGAAGCAGGAAGAACTCGCAGGCATCGAGCACCGTGGCCGAGTCGGGGATCGTGACCACGCGGGTCACCATGATCTCGCGGACCGGCGTCGCGTCGGGCGAGAGCAGGAGCCGGCGGGTGGGCACCACGCCCTCGAGCCGGCCCTCGGCGTCGAGGACGTAAAAGTAGATGATCCGGCCGGCCGGTGGTGCGGACCGAGCGGCGGCGATGGCCTCGCCCACGGTGTGGCGGGGCGCGAGCCGGGCGAAGTCGGTCCGCATGTGACGGGCGACCGGATCGGCGAGGTGGGAGGTGGCGGCGGCGGGGGAGCGCATGGCTGTCAGCGGACCGGCTCGGCGAGGGCCCGGCGGACGAACACCTCGGCGGCAATCTTCGCCTCCGAGAGGAGCGTGTAGTTGTCGGACACGGCATGGATCCGGCGGGCGAGGTCGGTATCGAAGCACCGCAGCACCAGCCGCAACGGTCGGCCGGCGCGGCTGGCCTCGGCCACCGACTGGGCCGTAAGACCGATCTCCAGGTTGAGGGCGTCGTTGCTCGTGCAGGCCACGAGCGCCCGGGCCCGCTCGATGCCGGCCCGGTGCAGGATCACGGGCCGCGTCGCGTCGCCCACGATCACGGGGCAGCGGGGGTTGGTCTCGCGGTGGAGCTCGTCGTCGGCCCGGGGGTCGATCACCACCACGGGCGTGCCGCCGGCGTGCAGGTCCCGGGCCACGGCGGATCCCACCGAGCCGAGGCCGCAGACGACGACATGGTCCCGCAGCCGTCGGGCCCGATATTCATTCCGCAGGTGGTCGGCCGCGCCGGTGACCACGAACACCGACAGCAGCGAGGCCGTCACGGCGATCAGCAGCACGCCGGCGAACATCAGCACCACGCCGAAGAGCTTGAGCCATGCGGGGGCCTGGTGGAGGTTGATGTCGCCGAACCCAACGGTCGTGACGACCGTCGTCGCGAAGTAGGTGGCGTCGATCCACGACAGCCCCATCGTGAACCGGAACACGACGATCGCGGCGGCATAGAAGGCCAGCAGGAGCAGCGGAATCGCGAGGAACTCCGTGCGGATCGGCCGCCGCGGCAGCGGCAGCCGCCGGTCGGACGGTCGCGCGCCCGAGCCGGCGGCGGGCGACTGGAGCGCGGCCTCGACGAAGGCGCCGGCCGCGAGTTCCGCCGGCGCGAGCGCCGCGGCGATGCCGAAGTCGGCCTCGAAGCGCCGCGACAGCCCGGATTGCGAGTGCCGCATCACCACGCGGACGGTCGGCGCCTCGCCGCGGACCTCGAGGGCCGCCTCGAGGTTGTCGACGTCGCTGGAGGTGGCGAGCACGACCGCCGCCGCGGACTCGACGTCGGCGGCCCGACGGGCCGCGGGCGTGCGGAAATCACCCGTCACGAACCGGGCCCCCGCGGCCGCGGCCCGGTCGATCCGCTCCGGCCGCGTCTGTGCGTCGGAGAGCACCGTCACCGGGCAGCCGCGGCCCCGCAGCGATTCCACGACCTGGAGGCCGAACCGACCGAGACCGCAGATGACGACGGGACGCATGGCCGCGGAGTATACGCCGCGCGCTGCCCGGCCGGGCGCTCGGGGCTGCTTGCATTCGCTCGCCACGGTGAGGACATTGACCGGCGGTGCCGAGCTGGTGCGACCGCACGGCGTCGATCACCGCACGGCTGCACGGGACGGAGACCACCATGGCTGATCACGCGAATCACGAGGTCTCCGCGGCACCGGCCCACGACGGGGCACCGGCGGGCGGTTCGCGCTCCGGCGCGTCGCGCATCCTGCTGGGACTGGCGGCGGGCTTGGCCCTCGGGCTGGCCGCGAACGTCTGGCAGCGGCAGGCCGGCGAGATGCCTGCCATCCTCTCGGCCGCCTTGTGGCTGGCGGACGTGGCGGGGAACCTCTTCCTCCGGCTGATGTTCGTGGTGGTCCTGCCGCTGGTGGTCTCGGCGCTGGCGCTGGCCGCGGTCGAGATGGGCGACCTGCGCAAGCTCGGGCGGGTCGGCTTTCGGACCCTTCTCTTTTCCGCCCTGCTCTCCGGAACGGCGGTGATGCTGGGAATCGCGATGGTCAACCTCCTGCGGCCGGGGGCCGTGCTCTCCGAGCAGGGGCGTGACGCCCTCGTCGCCCGGGCGAACGACGCCACGGCCGGCGTGCTGGCGAGCGCCTCAGCGGCGAAGCCGCTCGCGCGGGTGATCATCGACCTCGTGCCCTTGAATCCGCTCCAGGAACTCGCGGGGGCGATCGACGGCAGTTCGCCCGGCAACGGCATGCTCGCCGTGATGGTCTTCTCCTTGCTCGTCGGGGCGGCGATCGCCACCCAGCCCGGACGCTGTGGCCCGCTCGTGGGCTGGTTCGAAGGCTGGCACGCGGTGGCGATGACGGTGATCGGCTGGGCGCTGTCGCTGGCGCCCGTGGGCGCGGGCTGCCTGGTGTTCGCGGTGGTGGCGCGGCTCGGGTTCGACGTCGTGGTTTCGCTGGCCTGGTTCGGGCTCACGGTGATCGCCGGGCTCGGCGTGCAGCTCGTGGTCGTGTATCCGCTGGTCTTGCGGCTGGTCGCCGGCCGCAGCCCGGCGGCGTTCCTCCGGAGCGTGGCCCCGGCGATGGAGGTGGCCTTCGGCACGTCGTCCTCGAACGCCACGCTCCCGACCGCGCTCAAGGTCGCCGAGGAGAACCTGCGGCTGCCCCGCGATGCGGCCCGGTTCGTGTTGACGGTCGGGGCGACGGCCAACCAGAACGGGACGGCACTCTACGAAGGGGTGGTCGTGCTGTTCCTGGCGCAGGTGTACGGGATCGAACTCTCGGCGGCCCAGCAGCTGCAGGTGGTGCTGATGTCGGTCCTGGCGGGCATCGGCACGGCGGGCGTGCCGGGCGGCTCGCTGCCGCTGATCGCGGTACTGGCCCGCTCGGTCGGTGTGCCCGCCGAAGGCATCGGCCTGATCTTCGGCGTCGACCGGCTGCTCGACATGTGCCGGACGGTGCTGAACGTGACGGGCGATCTGGTGGTCGCCGATTGCGTGGCCGGCGGGCCGGCCCGCCTCACTCCCGCCGCTGCCGATCCGCTACCGCACCGTCGTGGGCTGGGCGGCCATGGGCATGGCTGATTGCTGCCCGCGGACCTCGACGGGGGAGAAGGCGGCCCAGACGGGGTTGTGGTCCGAGACCTCGAGCGCGTTGTCGAGCGGCAGGCCGAAGGTGTTTTGGAGATCGAGCACGCCCCAGGCGCCGAGATACTCGGCCGTCTGCGGCCGGGCGAAGACGAGGTTGTCGTAGGTCTTCGTGCGGCGGGTGTTGGTGGTCGTGCCGCCCACGGCCCAGCCGACGCCGGGGATCCGCTGGAAGGAGCTGAACTCGGGCGGGCCCGCGTTCAAATCCCCCAGCATGATCACGTCGTCTTCGTCGGGCCGGGCCCGCTGCATCGCCAGGAACACGTCGGTGAGCGCGGCGAGTTCCTGCGGCACCTCGTCGGGATCGGTGTGGGTGTTGACGAGCCAGAAGCTGAAGGCGGCCTCGGGGGGCGTGACCAGGGTGCGAAACCGGGCCACCATCGGCGGCCGGTGCAGCCGGTCGGACGGGTCGGGGATCCTGCCGAGCGATGCGGGATCGACGGTGATCCGCGTCGTGTCGTAGACGAAGACGTATTGCTCCTTGCTCACGGTGCGGCCCTCGCGGGGACCGATCACGTAGTGGTAGCGGCTGCCGTCGGCATTCACCGCCTGCACGAAGCGCGGGATGATGTCGTCCGACTTGGCTCGCACCTCCTGGATCGCCACGATGTCGAACTTCCGCACCACGCGGGCCAGCACCTCGACCACGTTCTGCTTGGCCAGCTTCGACTCGCCGAACACCTGGATGTTGAAGCTGGCGATCAGGATGGCGTCCCACGGCTTCGGGGCCGGTTGGGCCGAGGCCCCGGCGGGCCATGCGAGCGCGAGGCACCAGGCGGCCGCCACGAGCAGGTGACGGCGGCGGAGCGGGGTCGGGCTGGACGAAGGCCAACGCACCTCCTCCGTATCGACCGCAAAGCCTGCCGCTCATGCCGTTTCCGCGGGGCGGCCGAAGGGCTTCGCGGGCTTCACCCGCCAACCGCGACGAGCGCCTCGCTCGCGAGCCGGGCCAAACGCGGATCGGCGGAGGTGGCCGCGGCTCGCAGGGCTGTGGCGGCGGAGTTGGCGGCCGGCCCGATCTTGCCCAGCGCCCAG
>JBJTPO010000553.1:0-19114 GCA_046075145.1 Planctomycetota bacterium | reverse complement strand
ATCTGGGCATCCAGGGAGGGGCCGGAGAGAAACACCCACGCAAGCATGCGAAAGAGGGTTTCGTTCGGGGCGGCGCCGTGGTCCGCAATCAGGGCCAGGGTGTGGCCCACGGCCGGGTCCTGTCGCACCTCGTCGAGCGAGTCGGCTGCCTTGGCCACCGTGGCGAAGCGGTCGATCGCCTGCTGCGTCGTCACGCCTCCGGTCATGTCGCCGAGGATCTCGCGAAACTCACGGGCCAGGCGAGCCTTGTAGTACCAGTGCTCGCGGTCGGCCTTGCCGCCGATCTTGTGAAAGTAGATCCAGCCGAGCTCCAGCGGCAGATCGGCGTCGCCCGGATTGAGCGGGATCCCACGGGTGCGGAGCAGTTCCATGCCGCGTTTCACCCAGCCCCAGCGTTCCTCGGCCACGCGGGTGGAGGCTGAGATGTTGTAGGCGAGGTTCCACGCCTGGAAGGCCCAGACCCGCGGAAACCGCGGCTGCAGCGTGGTGATCCACTGGCTGAGTGTCTGGGCTTCGTAATACTGCCCCGCGTCCTGCAGCTTCCCGGCCCGCATCCAGAGGGCGTCCACCGCCAGGCCGCGGAACGTGCCCAGGGCCGCCGTCGCGAGGGCCACATGCGGGGGCATGCCGCGGGTCTCGGCCAGGGAGATCACGAGTTCCTGACGCTGCCGTTCTGCGCCGATCGAGTGGGCGAGCGTGCCCGCGGCCGTCAGGCCGGCCAGGCAGATGACGAGGGCGACGAGTTGCACGGCACGGTCGTTCATCGGTCGCTTCCGGGGTCAACTGCGGACGAGATCGCGGCGATCGAGGACGAGCCAGCCCAGCACTCCGGCGATCATCGGATAGACCACGCCGAACAGGAACGCCCGGGTCGCGACCACCGACCAAGGGATCGCGATCCCCGTTGCCAGACGGGGGATGGAGGCGTCGGACCCGAACGAGGGGAGCAGCCACAGCACCCCATCGGTCACGAATCCCAGCAGCATGCGAAATGCGTCGTAGCCACGACCCTCTGCGAGCGACCCGAGCGTGAGCCCGACACGTTCGGCCGCGCGAGCCCACGTGGAACTGCCCACCACGTTGTAGGCCCCGAGGGCTTCACGAAAGAAGTCACTGCCGACCGCGGCGGCATAGACCACGAGGGTGGCGAGGATCGCCGACGGAAGATCGAACATCGCCCCGGCCGCCACGCCCACGGCTGCCACGAAGGCGAGCTTGAGCCAGATGACGAGCAGGCAGCGCAGAAAGTTGGCCTCGAAGCTGCCGGTGCGGACGAACACGACGAGGCCATCCCCGGGCGGGAACGTGATCGCGGTCGGCCGCGTCTCGCCCGACGGCACGAGGTTGCGATTGGCGATCCGCACCCGCAGGTCGGCGGCGGTCGCGACCAGGTCCGCCGGCAGGTCGAAGACATGCCGGGCCCGGCTGGGCAGCGTCTGGTCCAAGGGCTCCGCGCCCGCGAGTGGCCAGGGCCGATCGTTGAGCCAGAGGGCGAACCGCACGTCGGCCAGGTCGACATCGACGTTCGTGACGCGGGGTTCCACTTGGAGTTGGACGTTCGTCGCGGCGTCGCGCATGCCCACTCCGGGAAACACGAACGTGCTCACCATGTCCGGGGTCACCGTGTGCCACTGCCGGTCGTAGTCGCGGCGCACCCGCTCCCGGGCGGCGGCTGGATCGCCGCGGAAGGCGTCGGGCTCGTCGGCCTCCAGTTGGGCGATGGCCGCCTCGATCGCGGCGTCGGAGGCGGCCGGATCAGCGGGAGCCGGCGGTACCGAGCGGCGGGCCACGAGCACCTGGCCGACGACGGCCGCCCGGTCGGCGGCGTCGGTGGCGGGCCCCGCGGCGAGCATCCGTACGAGGGTGTAGCCGCCGATGCCCATGAGCACCACCAGCAGGAGCCCGTAGAGCACGATGCCGAGCCACTTGCCGACCAGGTATTCCCAGCGGTGCAGCGGCTTGGCGAGCGTCATCTGGATCCGGCCGGAGGTGATGTCGCCGCAGACGCTGCCGCAGGCCAGGCAGGCGGCCAGGAGGCAGAGCAAAAGCGACCCGGCTCCCAGCGTCCAGCTGATCAGAAACTGGACGCGGTAGGCGAGTCGCTCGGCGGGGTCGAGCAGGAGCGGGATCGTCGGCACGCAGGCGGCAAGCAGGAGCAGGAGCACGAGGGTCGACCGCATCCGAACCGCTTCGTCCACCACGGCTCCGGCCACGCCCGCGATCCCGGACCGCCTGGCCAGGAGCCGGCGGATGGCAGGCAGGCCCGCTCCGTAGCCGACCAGCATCGCCAGGGAGCCGCTGACCGCGGCAACCGCGGTGGGAGAGCCCCGCATGGCGACCAGGGCGACGCCGACCAGCGCGGCCGCCACCAGCCATACCGCCGCGATCCGCGCGCCGCCCCTACGGTCTGGCTTCATCGGCTCGCTTCCCCACGAGGCTCTCGATCAGGGCGGTGTCGATGGTCGGCGCGGGTGTCGCCGCCGGCGGGCCACCCGCGTCGGCGGTGGCCGGCAGCCCGGCCCGAAGGAAGTCGGGCACCGGCCCCCCCGCCCGGGCTCCGCTGGTCGCCAAGCCCTCCTTGCGGGCCTGCTCCACGACCTCGAGGAACACGTCCTCCAGCCGCCGCTGCGGCCGCTCGATGGCCAGCGGAGCGAGTCCATGGCGGGCGAGCACGTCCCGCAGCTCGCCGGTGACCGTGGCGTCGAGCGGGGGCGTGCGGATCAGCGTGGCGGTTTCTTCGGTGAGCAGGGCCGCGCTCGGCCCCGCGGCCCGGATCCGGCCGCCGAACATGATCGCGATCGTGTCGCAGAGATCCTCGACGTCGGAGAGCTGGTGCGTGCACAAGAGCACCGTCTTCCCTCGGTGGCCGAGGTCGGCGATCAGATCGCGGATCTGCCGGGCACCGACGGGATCCATGCCGCTGGTGGGCTCGTCCAGGATCAGGAGCTGCGGGTCGTTGATCAGCGCCTGGGCCAGGCCCACTCGGCGCTGCATGCCCTTCGAGAACTCCCGCACGGGGCGGTGCCCGACCGCATCGAGGCCCACCATCTCGAGCAGCCGGTCGATGCGGTCGCGGCGGACGTGGCTCGGAAGCCGGAACAGCCGCCCGTAGAAGTCGAGCGTCTCGCGGGCCGAAAGGAAGCCGTAGAGATAGCTCTCCTCCGGCAGGTATCCGATCTGGCGCTTCGTGGCGACGTCCCGCGGCCGCCGGCCGAGCACGGCGATCCGGCCGGCCGTCGGCGAGACGAGCCCGAGAATCATCTTGATCGTCGTGCTCTTGCCTGAGCCGTTGGGGCCGAGCAGGCCGAAGATCTGCCCGCGGCGGATCTCGAGGTCGAGCGACTCGACCGCCCGCACCCGTGGCCGCATCCAGAAGTCGCGAAACCACTTGGAGACGCCGACGCACGCGACGTCGATGATGGCGGCTTTCGGCGGCGCGTCCCCGGTGGTCGTCACGGTGGCGTTCATCGCAGTCCCTCTCCCTGGGCCTGTCAGCGGTCCTGGGGGGCCGAGCCCCGCAGTTCCTCCTGCTGCCGTGCCTTCTGGACCTTGGGGTCGCGGTTGAGCTGGAGCTCGAGTTGGCCCGGAGCGGTGTAGAACGTCTCGATGTCGCCCGTGAAGATCCGCTCCCGGCACTCGGCCCAGAGACGCGACAGGACGAGCCGCGGGTGCCGTTCGTACTCGGGCAAGAGCCGCTCGAAGGTCTCCCGGTCACCCCGCACATCCTCGACCACGCGGGCCCGGTGCGTCTTGGCGGCATTGATCCGGCTGGCCACTTCCCCGCCGATCGGCTGGCCGTCGATCCGCAGGGTGTCGAGCGCCAGGTCGATGGCCCTGGTGATCGCCTCGGCCTCGCTCTCCAGGCCTCCCTCACGGGCCTGCTCCAGGGCGTCGATCAGCCGCAGGAGCCCGCCGCTGGCCTCGCCGGCCGTCTCGCCCAGGATCCTCGCCCGCTCCTGCTCGGCCGCGACGATCCGTCGCGACCGGTCGGTCTCCGCCGTGGTGACGGCGTCGAAACTGTCGGCCGTGCTCGCCGGGGCGACGATCTCGTCGAGGGTCACCGCGTCGACCTTCAGGCCGCTGGCCATCCGGTCGAGTCGCTCCTGGGCCAGGGAGGCCGCGGCGCCGCGATCGACGGTGCCCTTGAGCACCTCGTCGGCCGGCAGCCGGGCCATGGTGTGGACGATGGCCTGCTGGACAGCACAGCTGACGAGCTCGCGGGCGAGCGCCTGGTCGCCGACGCTGGTCAGGTAGGCGACCGGATCCTGCACCCGATAGGTTACCGACCAGCGGGCGTGCACGATGTGCAGGTCACCGGTCAGGAGCGAACCGTCCGCCAGCGGATTGAGCGGCCCGCTTCGCGAGCGGCGGAGCTCCGCCTGCGTCCGGCCCGGCCCGCCGGCGTCGGCGCGATACCAGAACTCGCGGTCGAGCGCGAGCGTTTGCGGCCGCGTGTCGATCGTGATCACCTGCTCGATCGGGAAGGGGGCGGCCAGATAGGTTCCCCGCTCCAGCACCCGCTCCTCCGGGGACCCGACGTAGCGGCCGAACCGCAGCCGCAGCGCCACCTCGTTGCTGCCGACGCTGAACAGGCCGCTGAAGGCGTAGGCTGCGGCGAGGGCCAGCATCACGAGCTTGAGGATTCCGAAACTCAGCCGCAGCGCCTCGGCCAGCGCCCGATCGGCCGGGTCGAGGGCTGGGTCGGCGAGGGCCGGGTCGAGGGCCGGGTCGGCGATCGCGGCCTCGAACGGGAGTGGCGCCGGGCTCACTTGCCACCTCCGCCGGCGGCCGGCGCTTCCGGCACCTTTCCGAACCAGTCGAGGACTCCGAGGCTCTCCGCCGAGAGCACGAACGTCGTGTTGTGGCCGAGCATCTTCTCGAGGGCCTCGAGCCGGCGGAGGAAGATCGCGAACTCCTCGTTGCGGGCGAAGCCCTCGTATTCCCGGGACGCCTCGCGGTCGCCCTGCGAGCGGATCGACTGGGCCCTTCGGTCCGCAAAAGCGAGGATCCGGGTTCGGGCCCCTTCCGCTTCGCTGCGGATGGCCGAAGCCTGAGCCTGCCCTTCCTGCAGCGCGTTTTCGGCGAGCCGCTCGCGGGAGGCGATCATCGTCTCGAACACCTTCGCCGTCGTCGATTCGGGGAGAATGATCCGATAGATGCCCACGTTCTCGATCTCGAGCCCGTAGCCGGCCTCGGCCAGCGACTGCGCGAGGGTCCGCTGGGCCTGGGCCTCGATCTCGTCGAGGGCGAGTTGGTCGCGATCCTCGTTGACGAGCTGGTCGAGGCGGTAGCCGCTGATGATCCCGCGGACCTCCCGGAGGCGGCTGGCCAGCTGCCGGCGGGCCTCGGCGGGATCCTTGAGCGTCGTGAAGAAGGCCAGCGGATCGGCGATCCGCCACGTGAGATAGGTCCTGATGATCACACTTTTGCCGTCGGCCGTCTGGAGCTCCTCGAGCTTGTCTTCCAAGAGCTGCAGCCGCTTGGAATAGTGGGTGACCTGGTGGATCGGCCACGGGAGCTTCCACTTCAGGCCTGGCGTCGCCTCCACACTGTCGGCGTCGGCCCGGTCGAAGACGGTGCGGATTGCGACCTGATCGTACCGCACCTGGAAGAGGAACATCCGCGACAGCAGGGCCACGGCCAGCAGGCCGCCGATGGCGAGGGCAAACGTGTGTTTCATGGGGATCACGCGGGAAAGGATCGGGGATTATTCGCCCAGGAGGGTCTCGATGGCGGAAGCGGGGTCGGCGAAGTCCATGCGGAGCACGGGGAGCTCGCCCTCGTCGCCGGCGACGACGAACTTGCGGCGGGGGGCGAGCGCCTCGGCGAGCACGGCGAACAGCCGTTCGGCCTGGTAGTAGCGGGGAGCCCGGGCGTGGGCCTCGAGCTCGCCGACGAACCGCTCGCGGGCGGACTGCTCGGCGGAGATCCGGCTCCAGCGGGAACCGCGGGCGGCGTGGATCAGTTCCGCGGCCTCGCCCCGCGCCTCGCCGAGCAGGGCGTCGATCTCGGACAGTTGGGAGGCGATTCGGCCGTCGGCCGCCGTGCCACGGCCCACGTCGGTGGCCTGGGTCCGCAGGGCGTCGAGCGCGAGGATCGCGGCATCGAGCCGCCGGCTTTGCTCCACCGAGCCCGCCACCCGCGAGAGCGTGGCGACCGCGTCGCGCCGGGCTTTCTCGACGAGCGTCTCCCGTTCCTGCTGGGCAGCGATCTGGCGATGGAAGGCCCGGGCGACGCTGCCGCCAGGGGGCTTGAGCGACGTGATCGCGACGTCGACGATCTCGAGCCCGAGATCGAGCGCGTCGGCCCGGGCCCGGATCGCCTGCGCAAGCTGCAGGCCACCCTCCGTCCGGCCGCGAGACATCAGCGACTGCAGGTCGCGGCTGGCGAAGGAGCGGCTCGTCTCCTGCTGGGCGATCACCCGCAGCGTCGCCTCCGGGGCGGCCGCCGTCTTGAGGAAGGCGACCAGATCCCGAACCCGATACTCGACGACCACCTCGGCCTGCAGCACCGCGAGGCCTCCGCCCCCTGCCGCGGCCGCCAGGGCCGTCGGGTAGTACTCCTTGCCGATCTGTTCGAGGCGGTCGTCGCCCGTCCGCCAGAGCAGCGAGTCGCCGTCGACCTCACGGTCTCCGGCGTTGCTCGAGACCACGAGCTGGAGCACGCGTTGCGTGGGGTGGGTTTCGGCGGTCTCGATCGGCCAGGGGAGTTTGAGCCGGATGCCCGGCCCACGGGGCGGGCCGCGGAAGGCACCGCAGCGCAGCACGACGCTCTCCTCGTCGGGCCCGACCACCACCAGGCAGCTCAGGGCCAAAAGGACGGCCGCCCCAAGAAGCGAGAGGGGCGCGAGCGACCGAGCCAGGAGCCGGTAGATCCAGCTTCCGGAAACCTCCACGCCGAACTGGTAGCGGATCAGGTCGCCGACCACTTCCCCCAGCGATTCCGGGGCGGTCAGCAGGCCCAGCAGCCTGCTGTCGAAGGCCGGCCGCGGCAGTTCCCCCGGTCGCCGGGGTCGATAGGCATCGAGCAGCGAGGCGACAAGAACCTCGCCGCCGACGGCGAGCATCACCGCCGGCACCGCGAGCGAGACCACGCCGAGGAAACGACCGTCGTCGGCCAGAGCCACCGCCGCGGCCGCCGTGAGCACGAGCACCGCGACCAGGAAGCAGCTCATCAGGTAGCTGGCCCCGCCCCGCAACAGGCTCCAGGCCGCCACGCGGGCACAGCCGCTGACCCACCGTCCGGCCACGAAGGCCACGAAGGCGATCGCCCCGGCGGCGAACATCATTCCCACCGAGCGCTGGCCGAGTCCCGGCTGGTGGCCGGCGGCCTCCCCGGCTGCCAGGCCGCGCCTCAGCAGCATCGCGCCCATGCCGACGAGATAGCTGCCGACGAGGAAACTGGTGGCCGGCAGCCCGTAGGCCATGATGGTTCGCAGCCGCTGCCGGGCCCGCTGCAGCTCGTCCGAGAGTTCCCCGAACAGGGCGGCCGAATCGCCCCGGGCCAGCTTCTCGGCGGCCAACTCCTCGCGGCGCTCGATCTCCCGCTGGCCGTACACGATCGCCAGCATGATCCAGATCGGGATGCCGCCGAGCATGTGCCAGGCCGCGGCGGAGAGCCCGCGTGCGTCGCTCCAGGCGGCCAGGGCGGCCATGCCCGCTGCCAGGAGGCACTGCACGACCAGGCCGCCGAGCGCCACGGCCTTCCCGCGCTGGGCGGTCGACTGATCGGCGTGCAGGTGGTGTTCCATGGCGGCGGCTGGTGATAGGCCGGCCGTCGGCAAGGGCGAACGGCCGTGCGAACCTCGAGTTTACCCTCGCCGCGAGCCGGTCAGGTGGCGGTGATCCCGTGCCCCTTGGCCGCCCGGTGTGCCGGTTGTGACGGCTTTGCCGACACGGCGGGCACACGGGCGGGAGGTGCCGGGTCTGGCTCGCAGGGAACGGGCCGGTCGCGACCTCGTCTGCTACGGTAGGGACGATGCTCTTCGCCCTGTGCGGCCTGCCGCTCGATCCATGCTCACCATCGCCCGCAACGCCTTCCTCGAATCGATCCGCCAGCCGGTGTTCAGCGTGCTCGTGCTGGCGGGCATGTCGGCGCTCGTGCTCAACGTCAGTCTGGCGGCCTTCACGCTCGACGATGACAACAAGATCCTGGTCGATCTGGGACTGAGCACGCTCTTCATCTGCGGGCTGCTCCTGGCCGCCAGCACGGCCACCACCGTGCTTTCCCGCGAGTTGGAAAACCGCACGGTGCTGACCGTGGTGAGCAAGCCCGTGCCACGGCCGGCGGTCGTGGTGGGAAAGTATCTCGGTGTCGTGGCGGCGCTGGTGCTGGGCTTCTGGACGCTCACGGCCGTCTTTCTGCTGACGGTCCGGAACCGGGTGCCCGCGAGCGACCAGCGGGCCGGCGACTGGGATCCGCCCGTGCTCGTCCTTGGTCTCGCGGCCGTCGCTGCGGCGGTGGCGGTGGCCGCGGCAGCCAACTACCTCCGGGGCCGGCCGTTCTCGAGCGGTTTCGTCACGCTCCAGGCGGTCACGGCCACGCTCGCCGTGATGGGTGTCTGGTGCCTTGATCGCGGCTGGCGTTTCCAGAACCCGATGCTCGAATGGAACAGCCAGCTGATGATCGCCGTGGCCCTGGTCTTCGAGGCCGTGCTGGTTTTGGCGGCGGTCGCGGTCGCGGCCTCCACGCTGCTGGGCGGCGTGATGACGCTGCTGGCGTGCATGCTGGTCTTCCTCGTCGGGCTCGTCAGCGAGTATTTCCTCGGCACCATCACGGTCGGGCAGGGGCCGACCGCGACCTGGTCGCGGTGGCTTGTGTGGCCGGTCTACGCCGCGGTGCCGAACATGCAGTTTTTCTGGGCCGCCGACGCCCTCACGCAGGGTCACGCCCTCTCGCTCACCCATCTGGCGCAGGTCAGCCTTTACGCCGCCTGCATGATCGCGGCCCTGATCAGCCTGGCGGTGGCGCTGTTTCAGTGCCGGGACGTCGGCTGACAGGCAGCTCCGCCCGCTCCACATCCTCGCCGCAGCGCACGAGGCGGGCCGAGTTGAAGACGACGAGGAGGCCACTGGCGATGTGCAGGAAGGCGGCCGCGACCGGGGGTAGGTAGCCAGCAGCCGCCAGGGCCAGGAAGACCACGATGAAGGCCGCACCCACGACGAGGTTCTGCCGGATCACCCGGATCGTCCGCCGGGAGAGGTCGAGGAGGAACGGCACGCGGTCGAGGTTGCTGTTGAGTAGTGCGATGCTCGCTGAATGGATCGCGACGTCACTGCCGGCCGCCCCCATGGCGATCGACACGTCTCCCGCCGCCAGGGCCGGCGCGTCGTTGACGCCGTCACCGATCACCGCCACCTTGTAGCCCCGGGCCTTGAGCCCGTCCACCATCTCGAGCTTCTCGTGGGGGAGCACCTCGGCCCTGAACTCGCCGACGTGCATCTGGGCGGCCACGCGGCGGGCCACGCTCTCGCGGTCGCCAGTCAGGATCACGAGCCGCTGAATGCCCATGCCGCGGAGCCGGTCGACCGCCTCGGCCGCGCCGGGGCGGGCATTGTCCTCAAGGCCGATCCAGCCGACGAGCTGCCGGTCGCGGATGACGTAGAGCACGCTCAGCCCGTCGGCCTCGGGGCTCGCCTGGATGACGGCGATCGCCTCCCGGGCAGCCTCGTCGAGCCCGGCTGCAGGCGCTCCCAGCCACGAGGCCCGACCGACACGGATCTGATGGCCGCCGACGGTCGCGGCGAGGCCCCGGCCGGCGACCTCCTCGAAGGCGGTCGGTCGCTCCAACGGCAGCCGCGCCCGCTGGGCCATCTCGGTCACGGCCCGGGCGACGGGATGGCGACTGTCCTGCGTGGCGGCGGCCGCCAGCCCCAGGAGATCTGCGGGCTCGACGCCCTCCGCTGGGGCGAGCTTCGTGACCGAGAGCACGCCGCTGGTGAGGGTGCCGGTCTTGTCGAACACGATCGCGGTCAGGTTTCGGGCCGCCTCGAGCGTGGCCACGCTCTTGACGAGCACACCCAGCCGGGCAGCCGCCGAAAGGCCCGCCACCATCGCCGTCGGTGTGGCCAGGACCAGGGCGCTCGGGCAGGCCACCACGAGCATCGCGATCGCCCGGCTGAATGCGGTATCTGGATCGCTGCGGAGGGCGAAGAACAGCACCACGCCCACGAGCATCAGCACGGTGGGGGTGTACCAGGCCGCATACTGGTCGATGAGCCGCACGATCGGCGGCCGCGTCCGCTCGGCCTGGAGGATCAGTTCGCTGACACGGCCCAGCAGCGTGTCGGGGCCGGCCTTGGTCACCTTGACATCGATCACGCCGGTGAGGTTGATCGTGCCGCCGAAGACATCCTCGCCGACGGCCTTGTCGGCCGGCAGCGACTCGCCGGTGACGCTCGACTGATCGACGGAGCTCGTGCCGACGGTGATCACTCCGTCGGCCGGGATCGTCTCGCCCGGTCGGACGCGGACAAGGTCGCCGGGGCGGAGGGCCTGGGCCTCCACCGTTTCCTCGGGAGGTGCGTCACGGGCCGGGGTTGCGATCAGCCGCTGGGCCTTCGTCGGCGAGAGGCGGAGCAGCGAACGGATGCTCGCTTCAGCCCCGATGGCCGTCCGTTTCTCGAGCAGGGCAGAGAGCGTCATGAACAGCGCCACCGCCGCGCTCTCCTGGTAGCGGCCCATGGCGGCTGCCCCCACCACCGCGAGCGAGACCAGCGCGTTCATGCCCGCCCGCCCAGCGGCCAGGTCGCGACCGGCGGCCCAGATCAAGGGAAGGCCGAGGATCACCGTGGCCGCCGCCGACGGCAGTGCCGCGTGGAGCGGCTTTGGCCACATGGATCCAGCCAGGATCGAGCAGACGAGCAGCGTCGCCCCGAGGAGCACTCGCAGAAACGGCCAGCGCATCCGCCGATCGGCCTCGCGCGCAGCGGCTCCGAGCGTCACCTCGTGATCAACATCGGCGGGAAGGCTGGCTGTGCCCATGCCCCCGACTATAGTTCGCACTCGGTGGCCGGAAAAAAGCACTGACCGCCCCGAGGGGCGGTCAGCACGATCGTTCCGTCTGGCCGGACCGCCTGAATCACTGCGGGCTGCGCAACCGCTTGATCCAGATCAGGTCACTGGCCTCTTGATACATGTCCCCGTCGAGCGTGTAGCTGGGCCCCACACCGTTTCCGATGTAGCCGTCCCCAGCCGTCGTGCTGCCCGGCGAGACCGTGTCGAAGACCTTCTCGACATGAAGATCGGCAAACAGAACCGGGGCAAAGCCACCGGCACCAGCCGCCGTTTTTGGTTGGTGGAGGGGGTAAATGCCGGTCAGGTCGTGCACAAACTCTCCCGCGGAGCCGCCCAGGGTCGTGTCCGTGAAGGGAACCACCATTCCGTCCGTGAAGCTCGCCGTCATTCGATCATTAGCGCGGGCGACGCTCGTGCCGGTGAAACTCTTAAGCGCTGCAGCGGCCGTTGCATCGATCAGACCATTCGCACCCGAGACCGGTCGAGCCGGCGCCATCAAGGCGATTCTGGCAGCCGTCGTGCGGGCTTGGCTCACGATATTCTGGCTCAAAGGTCCGTCACCATCAGAAAGCCCCTTGCTGCCGGCCGAATAGCCATCGGCGGCCGTGGGGTCGCCGCGACTGAAGTGCCAGGTTGTGACGAAGTTCGTGTTGAAGCCCTCGTCCCACAGGTCCTTGGCTTGGGCGGTGCCACCGAAATGCGTGGCACCGACCACGGCGCCGGCCGTTGTGCTGGCAGGCCACCTATCGGCATCGATGCCGGGCGTGATGTTCGCCTGATTGGCGGTGATCGCCCCCGTGTAGTCACCAACCGTCGAACTGACCTTGTTGCGATGCGCAGGATCGAGGCCCTTGCCCGGGTTTGCGACTTTGATGCCGATGAGGTCGCCTACCCACCCATACTGCCTGATGTCACCGTCGCGAAAGTGGTCGAACGCGCCCGACGTGTACTGCCCATCGTGGGTCGAAGCGTACAGTTCGAAGCCCCGGCCGAAGGTCGAGAGGTTGTTGGCGCTCGCCGACGCGTTGGCAGAGGATCGGGCGGACGACAAAGCGGGCAGCAAAAGGGCGACAAGAGTCCCGATGATGGCGATCACAACCAGAAGTTCGACGAGCGTGAAGGCTCGGCGGGGATGACGGAACAAGCACATGGGTGCCTCCTGACGAAAAACACTCAGACCCCGACACATCGAAGCGTGTCAGGATCCTCGGCGACTTGCCTGCCCCGAAGATTATCCGCAGACGAGCGGGAAATCTCAAGGGAGTGGGGAAATGCCCTTCAAATGGCGGCATGAAGGGTTTTCGTACACTTTGGTCGTGATCGGAAAAAGAAGTCGGCGGGTCGTCGAGCCGTTGGTGGAGGCAGGGGTCGCACAGCAGGGAGGAGAGCATCGAGATGGGTCACGGTTGGCTCGGCGTCGGCCGCAAACGACATGCCTGGGCAGCAGCGGTTTTTTTCATCGCCACGCTGGCCGGCCTGTGGAGCGGGGGTCAGGCTTGGAGCGCACCGGACGAAACAGCGATCCGCGAAGCGGCCGCGTTACGGGCCGCCGGCAGGTTCCCCGAGGCTCTCGAGGTGTTGCGGATCGAGAGTCGGCGAATCAAGTCTCTCGAAGGGGAGGGCTCTCCGGGTCTGCTCACCATCAATGACCTGGCGGCAGAGATCCTGGTTGACTCCGGGGAACTGGAGTCAGCCCGAGCCTTGCTGGAGAAAACGATCGCCGCCCGCCGCAAACTCGGCGACAAGGGTTGGAATGACCAGGCACAAGGGGTGAGCCGCTCCTTGCTGGTGCTTGCGAGGCTGGAGACGATGGCCAAGCGCCTGCCCGCGGCGGCGGACGCGGCGCGGCAGGCCTTGGTCGTGAGCGGTGGTGTTGCCGGGCCCGGTGACGAGGGGCTCGCTCGTGCCCAGGCGGCCCTGCTGGAGGCCATCGATGCGATCGAAGTCGCCCTGGGGCCGGCTGCCGCCGACACGCTGAGAGCACGACAGGAGGCCGCTGCTGCCCTGGCGTCACTGGGATTTTTCGCGCAAGCCGTCGAGCAGGAGCGACGACACCTGGAGAGCCTGTTGCTGCCCCAGGATCCCGATGCCGAAAAGGTCGCCGCTGCGGCCGTGCGACTCGGCCGATTGACGATGGACGCAGGTTTGGCCGCTGACGCCAGTGAGCTTGTCCAGAAGTCGCTCGATGCGGTGCGGGAACGCGATCCACGGGAGGCGAATGCCATCCGCCGCGTGCTCGGGGAGCTGGAGTTTTCGACGGATAACCTGGCCCTGGCGGCGGGATCCTTCGACGCCGCTCTCGAAGCTGCGCGCGAGGATTCGAAGCCCTCGGTGATCGACGAGGCAAGCGACAGGTTGTGGCGGCTCCGTGTCGAGGTTTCCCGAGACAAGGAAGACCGCTTGCCGGACTGGTTTGAACCGACGGTCAAGAGCCTGTCGAGGCCGATTCAATCGGAGGCCCTCGGTGCGATCCGAGCGCTCGTGATTGCCGGCAGCGTGCAGCAGGCGTTGGCGACACCGGCCGCCGGCCTCGAGACGCTCAATCGCGCCATGGCGGTGGCGACGGGCTTGAGGCCGCCCGATCCAGGGGCGGTGGCGGAAGTGCTGGGCCACGTGGCGAGCGCCCAGTTCAACGCGGGCGAGGTGGCGGCGGCTCGGAAGGCCATCGAACAGTCGCTCCCCAGTGCGGAGCGTGTGCTCGGACCGGGGGATCCAAGGGTCAGCCTGCTACGGGTTCTTCTTGCCGATGCGCTGCAACGCGATCGCCTGACCGACAAGTCGGTGGCGCTCGCGACCGACGCGCTCGATCGCGGTCTCCCCAGGCCGAGCGACGCATGGGAAGAGCAGGCGACGGCGATCTACGACCGCATTGCCGCGGCGTCGGATGATGGTGAACTGCGCGAGCGATACATCGCGAGACGCGCTGAACAGTTCGGGGTGAATCATGCGCACGTGAGTGCCGCGTGTCGGTCATTCGGTGTTGCCCGGCTCGCCGCCGGTGACTGCCAGGCCGCGGCCGAGTATTTTTCGCGGGCGTTGGACGTCCAGCGTGCGATTGCCGGTGACGACCATCCGGACGTCGCGGCGGGCCTTGTCATGCTGGCTCATGCAGAGCGGCTGGCCGGCCGGACCCGAGACGCCGTCAGCAGGGCGACGCAGGGTTTGGCTGCCTGGGAACGAACAGCCGGAGCGGAGCATCTCGGAACCCTGAGCGCGGTGGAAGTCTTGGTGGACGCGAAGATTCAGGCCGGCGACGCGGCCGGGCTCGCTGAACTCTTGGAGCGGCTCTGCGCGGCACGTTCGACAGCCGACCCGGTGAGGCAGTCCGGGGCTCTGATCCGCCTGGCCGCACTCAAAGTCAGCGGCGACAAGGCCAAGGCCCGGGAGCTTCTGACAACGGCGATGCAGTTTCCCTGTTGGCAGCCGGCCACCGAGCTCCAGCTGTCGGACCGCCTGCGGCTCGCACTGTCGGCGGCCATCGCCGCGCACGCGTACCAGAACCTGGGAGACACCGCGAAGGCGACCGAGGCCGTTCAGTTGGCACGGAGGCTCGCTCTCCAGGCGGAAGGCCCCAAGCCGATCCTCGACCGGATCGAACAACTGGCCGCCCGTGGGGAGCAACCGGTCACTCAGCCGTAAGGATCGATCGGGCAATCTTCACGGCGTGGGCTGCAGTCCCGGGATTGGCGAGCCGTCGAGAACTCGCCTGAGCCGTCGGGCCGCGGCATCCGTGGCATCCGCTTCGGGAGTCCGGTTGACGACGTCCGAAGTGCCGGCCGCGATCCTCGCTTCGAGGTCCGCCAGGATCTTCCGGAGCGGGTGGTCCTCCGGCAGGGGCAACTGCTCTGCACGAGCGAGGAGCTTGGCGGCCGCGGCGACGGTTCCCCGGGCGCGGACGGGGTCGCCTGCCCGAAGTTCGGTCGTCGCAACATCCAGATTCGCCTCTGCGGCGAGCAGCAGAGGGAAGAACATGTCCGGATGTTGGTCCGGCTTCCGCAGTTTGAGAAGAACGGAGGCCTGCTGGCGTAGTTCAATCGCTTGTGCGAGGCAATCCCGAGCGCCGACTGGATCGCCAGCGGCAAGCCGCATCCCCCCTTCGCCGATAAGCAACTCGGCGCGCAGCAAGGCCGCTTCGATCCGCTCCGCAGGTTTCATCGCGGCATCCCCTTTCGGCGCCGCGGCTTCGATTGCTTCCGTGAGCGCCGTGCTCGCCTCCTGAAAGCAACGCTTGGCTTCCGCCAGGGCGGCTTCGCCGTCCGCCCGCCCAGGGTCAGGAGACGAGTTCTCGCCATCCTCGCCCACTGGCGTGACCTTCAGGCGTCCGATTTCCAAGGCCTTCGCGGCCGCAAGCATGGATGGCCGGAAGGAGCCCACGAGCGACCGATAGTGTGGCGAGGCGAGCACGGCTTGCCCTGCCTGGTCGAATCGTTCTCCCAACGCCTTGCGGGACTCGTCGGCACTTCGCTCCAGGTAGGCGAGATCCTTGAGCCACGTCGCCACCACCGCGCGGAGCTCCGTCTCGTCGTCGGTGAGCGTCGCCCCGGGCGGGGCAATGCCGAGGTTGAGAAACCTCAGCCGATCGACGAGTACGGCCATGCGCAGCTCGAGGAGCTCGACCATCGTGAGGTCCAAGAGGATCACGTTGTTGAGCACCTGAGCATTTGGATTGCGAGCCTCGATCGCCACCAGCCGCCTGAAGTTGGAGTCTTTGAGCGCCCGATAGGCCTCCTCGAAGGAGTCCGCGGCGTCGTCAAGCCGGCCGAGCTTGAGTTCCGCGAGTCCGCGACGCATCGTGGCACGCACGAACCCGATGGACCTCACGACAAAGTCCGGGTCGCGGCGGTTGGGCTCGAGTTGCGTCGCGATGCCGCCGGCCACGGAGACGGCCTTTTCGTACTCGCCCGCAGCGATCAGGCTGTCGAGCCCGACCCAATCCGGCTTCTGGCTTGCGGCACCGGGCTCGGCTCCGCCACATGGAACTCCCAGCCATGAAAGTGAGGCCAACAGGATGACCCAGGTGCCCGCGCCGGAACCAACAATTGGTGCCGTGCGGTCAGGCGATAAAACGTGGCGGTGAACCGAACTCATCAGAAGTCGTCGTCCGGTTTCTTTTCCGGAGCCGGGACCGGTGGGGGAGGGGTCGAAGTCTCGGCAGGCTGGGAGTCCGGCCGGGCGGGCTCCTTGCGGTCGGGGTTCTGCGGCTTGGCCGGCACCTTTCCAGTCGCTGTCTGCTTCGCCGACTGCGTCGGCCGCTGCGGACCGGCGGCCGGAGTTTTCGGCGGTTCCGGTCGGGGCCGGTCGTCCGACTTCAGCAAACCGTCCCAGCGTCCTGCGACATACTTGTCGATCAGGCCGACCAGACGGATTCCGTCAGCGTCGACATCCTCGAAATAAAGATCCTTCGTGAACACCCCATTGCCATCCACGTCACGGAATCGATCGCTGTCCCCGAAAGCGCCATCATCGTCCGAATCGAACCATGGTTCGCTCGTCAATCGCGACGAGATGACGCTCATCTTCGAGGCCGGTTCGCCCCACAACGGCAGCGGTCGCGGCTGATCACCGTCAACCAGAAACTGCGCACTGGCTCGGAGCACGGTCTTGCCGACGTCCAGGAGCATCCGATCCCCAGACGGCTTCAAGCCGGCCAGAAATGGCACCATCGAGACGGTGATCAGAACGCCGCCGGCGAACAGCGCGCCGCCGAAGCCACCGGCCACGCCTCCCGCCAGCCGGTCCCACAGGGGATCGGCCTTGGTGACATCGCCTTGGTCATCGAGGCTGGTCCGATGCAACCAGAACCGAATCCCAGCGAATGAGCCCCAGGCCAAACCAGAGAAGGCCAGGGCGACGGACCAAGCCTGCGGCACCCAATCGCCCATGATGATCACGAGCGTCGCATGCAGCCATCCGGCGACGAACTCGTGGAGCAGCACGGCGCCGGCCAGGCAGGCCAGCAGTTCGAGTGCAGCGACACTCGCCTCGTGGAGGCCCACGAGCCAGCCCCAGTAGGCACAACCCAGGATCGCAATCACGACGAGCACATCGCAAAGGGTGATCATGCCGACGCCGTGAGCGGGGGGTCAGGTTGTGACGCGGAGAATCTCGTTGACACTCGTCTCGCCCTGAATGACCTTGAGCAGTCCATCGATCTGGAGGGTGAGCGTGCCGCTCTCCACGGCCGCCTTCTTCAGGTCGGTGATCGACGGGCTCGGGCGAATCAGACTCCGGATCGAGTTGTTCATGACGAGAAGTTCGTGGATTCCCATCCGGCCGCGATATCCGGTGCCGCCACACTGCGGGCAGCCCTTCTCTCGATAAATGTGTGGTACGGCACCGGGCTGCAACTTGAACTTGCGGAGCAGCCCTTCCGGGGGCGCGCATGGCTCCTTGCAGTCGGGGCACAATTTTCTGGCCAGCCGTTGGCCGAGCACGGCGGTGAGAGCCGTCTGAATCAGCGTCGGTTCCAGGCCGAGATCGAGCAGGCGCGTGATCGTGGAGACCGAATCATTGGCGTGCAGCGTCGAAAACACGAAGTGGCCGGTGAGGGCGGCTTGGCAGGCAATCTCCGCCGTCTCATGATCTCGGATTTCGCCCACCAGGAGCACATCGGGATCCTGCCGAAGGACGCTTCGCAGGATGCTGGCGAAGGAAACATCGGCCTTCGTGTTGACCGCGATTTGGGTGATGTTCTCGAGGCGATACTCGACGGGATCCTCGATCGTCGTGATGTTGTGCTTGTGCGCATCGATCTCGCTGAGCGAGGCATAAGCCGTCGTGGTCTTGCCGGAGCCAGTCGGCCCCACGACCAGCAGCATGCCATACGGCTTGTGAATGACTTCCCGGAGTTGCTTGAGAATCGGAGGCCGGAGGCCGATCGATCCAAGACCGCCGCGCATCACACCGCCGGAAGATCGCAGCAACCGCATCACCACTTTTTCGCCATAGCTAGTCGGCGTGGATGCAACACGAATGTCATACTTATCGTCACCGCACTGGATCGCGAAGGTGCCGTCTTGTGGTCGGCGCCGTTCGGCGATATCCATGTCGGCGATCACCTTGAGCGCTGACACCGCTCCCTTGCCGGCCTCCCCGTCCAAGGTCTCGACATCTCGCAGCACACCGTCGATTCGGGCACGAACGAAATATTCGCGTTCATGAGGTTCGAGATGGACGTCGGTGGCCTCCAGTCGGATCGCTTTGAGCATCACGTCTCGGGCGTTGTAGACGTTGTCGGAAACGCTGGCGTCACGACCTTGTGGCGGGTCGTCCGTGGTCAAGCCAATGGCCGTCGCCCCATCTTTCTTGAGGAAGACGAACCCATTTGCCACAGGGGTGGCTTTGGGATGTGCGGACGTCCGGCGGTGCGACGGCTTGTGATCTTTTGCCGCCGCTGCCCTCAAGTTGCCCAGCACGGTCGCCACCTGCTCCCGGATGCCGCGCCGACGCGATGCCGAGGCCGGTCGACTGCCCTTGAACGCGTTCTCGAGGTCTGCCAAGACGCGGGCCGGACCCCGGCCTGTCAGGTAACGCCGATCCGGTGCGACGCACCGGTCGCGCTGCTTGGTGAAGCTGATCAGGGTCGGCAGGAAAATCGCCCAGATGCCCACCAGCGAAGGCAGACCGATCGTGATCATGCCGATGAGGAACGACAGGCAGAGACCGTCAAACACCATATCCCACCGGCCTGCCCCAGGTATCGCAAGGTGCGATGTGGAGTGCCGGACCCACGTGGACGCACCGGCCAAGCCTGCCACGGTGAGACAGTACACGCCCCAAAGCAGGAGCCCCAACCCCGGCATGCCGACGAAACTTGGAATATCCATGGCGAGCCGAAGGAGCGCTGGCGAGACGAGTTTGGAAGCTCCGCCCGCTTCCCCGTCACATGAGAAAGGCTTTCCGGGAGACGATCGCAGGAGCACTCCGAACTCGACGAATGATCATCGAACGTCGAACGTGGAGCAAACAGCAAGAGTATATGGCGGGTCGCAGGAGCGGAAAACACTGTTCGGCCCGGCTTACGGCGGGCGGAGACCGTTAGTGCAACATTCTTTCTGTAAATAGCCGGTGGGTGCCCGTCCGAGTCGAGCGAAGCGAG
>JBJTPO010000552.1:0-4582 GCA_046075145.1 Planctomycetota bacterium | reverse complement strand
CCCAGCTGATCACCGTCTCCGTCGGACTCGACGACTGGGAGTGGGGGGTGACGCTCTGGGCCCGGCGGCCCGATTGGCTGAAGGAGATCGTCTACACGATGCGATTCGACGAGGCGAGCGCACGCTACGCCGAGTTCGGCCCGTTCTACACGGGCTACGTCGCGAGCCCTGCCGAGATCCTGGCGCACTGCCGCGTGACCACTGCCTGAACGCCGCCGGGAACGGGGCCACGTCGCTCACTTCGCCGGCGCGAGAATCAGCTCCACCGCCGTGCCGTGTGGCGGCACGCGGCCCTCGAAGGCCTCAAACAGCAGCGACTCGTTGGCGTCGCTGCTCTCGATCGGCAGGTCGAGCATCGCGCCGGGGAAGTTGGAGACGCAGATCATGTCGCCGCCGTCGGCTTGGTAGTGATCGGTGCCGTCGGCGGGATCCCGCCAGAAGCCGCTGCCCGCGAACACCCACTCGGCGGCGAGCGGCTCTCCCGTCTTCGTGTTGCGGATCAGCTCCTGGGCCGGCCGCTCCTGCCAGGTGCCATCGGCATCCTTCCAGCGGACGAGCACGGTCACCTTCGGGCCCGTGGCCGGCCGATACTCCGGATCGAACGTCACCGGGCTACCGGGCTCGAGTCCGATCGCAAGCAGGCCGGCATGCACGAGCCGCGCCGGGCAGAGGGTGGCGATGATCGCCTCGTGCTCCTTCGAGCCCTTGGGGCAGGCGAAGACCTCGATCTCCCCCTCGGCGAGCGCGATCCTGCCACCGATCACCACCCGCTTGCCAGGCAGGTCGAGCCAGATCTCGTCGGTCGTGGAGAGCCGGCGGAGCTCCGGGTGGACGTCGGGCTGGCCCGGCGCGGACGCCGCTTCCGGATCCGCGGCGCGGATGGGGGCCGGACCGATCAGAGCCCAACCGACCGGGCAGGCCGCCAGTGCGACGAGCAGGCAGCGCCTGCGACGGGAGGCGAAGCGCTGTGCTGGGGTCATCGCGATCTCCCGGTCTGGCGTCGTGGCTGGCGACTTTCGCCTCGGGTAGCATACCCGGCGGCTCGACGACCAGACATTGCTCGCCCCCGACCCCCGCGCACTTCACCGATGCCATCCCAGTCCCGCACCAAGCCCTCGCCCCTGTCGCGTTCCGAGACTCGTGCCGTTTCCGTTCCGCCCCGCGACGTGGCGGCTGAGCCCACCGATGCGGCTGCCGCCGACCGGCCAACGCGTGCCGAGCCTTCCGCCCCCCCGGCTGCCCCGCGCGTGCGGCGAACCGCCGCCGCCCGACGCATTCGCCTGGGGTCCGACCTGGCGGCCACACTCGAGATCCGCGACCGTCTCCGACGGCTGGCCGAGCGCATCGGCAAGGGCGCCGGCGATCCGCAGCGGGCCGAGTTCATCGAGGCGGCGATCGCTGACTGCCTCGACGAGGCCCGCTCCGCCCCGCCCGCGGATCGCTGGCTGGCCTGCGAGGCGGCCACCTGGGCGCTGGCATGGATGGCGCGGGCGCGGCGGGCCGGCGGCTCGGCCGGCGGCCTGCTCGAGCGGATCGTCGGCGAGGCCCGTGCGGCGGAGCCCGTGCTCGCCGGCGGCGACACGCTGCCCGGCCGGTTCGTGGTGACCCTGGCCCGGCTGTTCCGCGACATCGAGGCCTGTCGGCGGCTGGAACCGGCCGCGACGAGCGCCGTGTCGGCCGAGATCGAGCGACTCACCTCCGCGCGGGGCGTGGTCAACCTGGCCGGCAGCGGCCCGATGGTCGAACGCGTGACCCGTTGGACCACGGTCCGTGAGATCGCGGCCACCACCGGCGAACCGGCCTGGGGCGAGGCGACCGAACGCCGCTGGCGGGAGGCTGCCACCAATGCCATCCGACTCCTCGGCGACGACGGGCGGCGGCTCGCCACCGGGGGCCTCATGCCGGCACCATTCACCGCGCCGCTGCTCGACGCGGTGGCGGCCCTCGGCGGGCGGAGGAAGCGGGCCGCGACGGCCGTCCGCAGCCGCCGGCCAGTCGGCGGCACGCCGCGCCGCTTCATCCGCCGTGACCTCCACGACGCGACCGCCGCCGTGGCGATCATGCGGGCGGGCTGGGAACGGGGCGATCTGCGGGTGCTCGTCGATTACCGCCAGGCCACCCCCCACCTGGAGATCGCGGCGGGCGACCGGCTGCTCGTGGAAGGCCCGTGGAAGTGGAGCGTGTCCGAGGGCGGGGAGGGCCTCGAGGCCGAGGGGCCGTGGACGGCCTCGTGCTGGGAGTCGGATCGGCAGGCGACGTTTCTCGAGATCACCGCCCCCCTGGCGGGCGGCAGGCAGTTCGAGCGGCAGGTGGTGCTGCTGCCCCGTGACAAGATCGTGGTGCTGGCCGACGCCGTGACCACGCCCGGCGGCGGCACCGGCCAGTCCACCCCCGGGAACGCGGCCGTTGCCAACGGGCACCACGCCGCCGAGCCCCGTCCGGGGTCGCTCCGGTGTCGTTCGGTCGTGCGCCTTGCACCGGGGCTCGAGGCAGACCCGGCCGAAGAGACCCGTGAGACGCTTGTCTTCGACACCCGGATGCGGCTTGTGGCGCTGCCACTGGGGCTGCCTGAGTGGCGGGTGGGCCGCGGCGGCAGCCTCGAGAACGCGTCCGACGGGCTGGCGCTCGCACAGGAGTCGGCCGGCCCGCGACTCTACGCGCCGCTGTGGCTCGACTGCGATGCCGACCGCAGCGGCCGGCCGCTCACCTGGCGGCAGCTGACCGTGGCCGACACCCGGATCAATCTTCCCCCCTGGCAGGCCGCCGGCTTCCGCGTGCAGGTGGGGCGGGAGCAGTGGCTGCTCTACCGGTCGCTCGACGCCCCGCGGAACCGCACGCTGCTCGGCTGCAACGTTTCGTGCGAGTTTCTGCTCGGGCGGATTCGCCCTCGCGGCTCCGTCAAGCGGGTGCTGGAGATCCAGTGAAACCGGCCGATGGCGAGATGGGTGACCAGCGCGCACAGCGGCGAATCGTCGAGGACAATCTGGCCGCCGTGCGCGACCGGATCACCGCCGCCTGCCGCGAGGCGGGCCGGTCACCTGAGGGCGTGACACTGGTCGCGGTCACCAAATATGTCTCCGCGGACGTGACGGGACTTGTCCTCGAGGCGGGAGTCGTCGATCTGGCGGAGAGCCGCCCGCAGTCGCTGTGGTCCAAGGCGGAGGCGCTGGCCGCGGCGCGGCCAGCGCCCCGCTGGCATCTCGTCGGCCATCTGCAGCGCAACAAGGTTCAGCGCACGCTCCCGCTCCTGGCGATGCTGCAGACACTCGACAGCCTCCGGCTCCTGGAGGCGATCGAAGCGGATGCGAACCGCCGACACGAGGGCGAGCGGCCCCGGTTCGACGTGCTGGTCGAGGTCAACCTGAGCGACGACCGGGGACGCTCCGGAGCCGCGTATCCCGACGTGCCGGCCATCGTTCGGGCGGCGGCCGCCTCGCCGGTCGTGCGGCTGCGCGGGCTGATGGGGATGGCCGGTCATCCCGATGCGGCGGCCGCCTACGCCCGCCGCGACTTCGCCCGCCTTCGTGCGCTCCGCGACGAGCTGGCTGCGACCCTCCCCGATCCCGGCACGCTGGACGAGCTCTCGATGGGCATGAGCGGCGACTTCGAGGCGGCCATCCTCGAGGGCGCGACGCTGGTGCGAATCGGGTCGGCGCTGTTCGAGGGCCTCGCGTAGTCCGGCGGCTACTCGACACGGACTTCGAGGATCTCGTATTTGAGCGTGCCCGCGGGCACGTCGATCGCCACCGTCTCCCCGACCTTTCGACCCAGAAAGCCCTGGGCCAGCGGGCTGGCGACGTTGATCCGACCCGCGTTGAAATCCTCCTCGCCGGCCCCGACGAGGACATACTCCTCCTCGTCGCCGAACTTCAGATCCTTGACGCGGATCGTGGCCCCGAACACGACCTCGCCGGTCGCCTCCTTCGGCCGCTCCACGATCACGGCCCGGGCGAGCTTGTCGCGGAGCAGGTTGATCTTGGCCTGGAGCATGCCCTGGCTCTCCCGGGCGCCGTGATACTCGGCGTTCTCGCTCAGATCTCCCTCGCTGCGGGCGGCGGCCACCCGCTGGGCCAGCTTCGGCATCTCCACGGTCTCGAGCTCGTCCACCTCGGCCTTCATCTTGTCGTAGCCGGATCGGGTCATCGGAATGCGGTCGGACATCGCTGGGAACTCCGCGAGTGAAAACGCTGCTGGCGAACGATCGACGGGTGAAACGCGGGCGGCCCCTTCCCGGCCCTCTCCCGGTTGAGTTCCGGGTCAGGCCGGCGATGCCGACTCGGGCGTGTAGAGCAGCCTGCCACAACTGCGGCAGGTCACGATCCGGCCCCCCAGCAGCTCGGACAACTGGTTGCTCGTGATCTGCTGGTGGCAGCCGCCACAGTCGCGGCCGTCCGCCGCGGCCATGCCGTCGGCCCCCTTGTGCCGTACGGCCCGCTGGTACTTCTCCCGCAGGTCCTCGGCGAGATCAGGTTCCAGTGCCAGGAGTTCGCCGCTGATGCGGGCGACCTCGGCCTCGAGTTGGGCGGCCTCGGCGGCGACCCTCGTCTCCTCGTCACCGAGCTTGCGGCGGGCCGCGGCAATG
>JBJTPO010000551.1:0-6072 GCA_046075145.1 Planctomycetota bacterium | reverse complement strand
GGTTCGGGTCAACCTGCTTGGTCAGCGGGTGTATTGCCAGCACTGCGGCGGCGGCTTCGTGGCCATGGACGAGCAGATGCGGCCGGAAACAGGTGCGTCGTCGTCGGTGGACCGCGTCGATGAGCTGCTCGAGCGGGCGGCGCTGGTGCTCGAGCAGTCGGGATCGGAAGCCGAGGGCGTCTGACCGCGGCGCCGTCCCTGGTCGAGAGCGGGTGCCTCAGCCCCGGGTCGGCATCGGGTCCGGAAATCCGGCCAGCATCGCCAGCCGACGCCAGTAGTCGGGGAACGTCTTGGCCACGCAGCCGGGATCGGCGATGGCCACGCCTGCCACGCGGAGGCCCGCCAGGGCCAGGCTCATGGCCATCCGGTGGTCGTCGTAGGTTTGGATCACCGCTCCGTGCAGCGGCGTCGCCGCCCCGGAAGGCCAGACTGTCAGCCCGTCGTGCCGCTCCTCCACCTCCGCCCCGAGCCGGCGAAGCTCTCGGACCAGGTCGCCGATCCGATCGGTCTCCTTGTCGCGGACGTGGGCGACGTTGGTGATCCGAGTCGCGCCGGCGGCGAAGAGCGCGATGATCGCCAGGGTCGGGACGGTGTCGCTGATGGCGTTCATGTCGATCTCGATGCCGCGGGCCGCCCGGCCGGACACGACGACGTGGTCGTCTCCCCAGGCGACGTCGCAGCCCATCCGAGCCAGGGCGTCGCAGAACCCGATGTCACCCTGGAGGCTTGCCCGCCCCAGCCCCTCGATCCGGACCTCGCCGCCGGTGATCGCGGCGGCGGCGGCGAAGTAGCTGGCCGCCGAGGCGTCGGGCTCGACCCGATAGTCGCGGCCGCGATACCCCGTGGCCGCGATCTGCCACGAACGCTCGCCGGTCACCTCGCACCGCGCCCCGAAAGCCTCCATCACCTGCCGGGTCATGGCGAGGTAAGGCAGCGAGACGAGCCGTCCCTCGAACTCGATCGCGAGGCCGTCGCGGCTGCATGGGGCAGCGAGCGCCAGGCCGCTGGCGAACTGGCTCGACGTCTCGCCGCGGACGCGGGCCATCCCGCCGCGGAGGCCCTGCGAGCGGATCACCACCGGCGGGCATTCCCCCGGGCTCTCGGCCCGGGCATCGACGCCCAGCGAACGCAGGGCCTCGAGCAGGTCGCCGATCGGCCGCTGCCGCATCCTGGCGGTGCCGTCGAGCCGGTAGGTGCCGTGCCCGAGCCCGCAGGTGGCGGCGAGAAACCGCATCGTCGTGCCGCTGGCCGCGCAGTCGATCGTGGCCGCCGCGGCGGGGATCGCGCCGCCCGTTCCCTCCAGTCGCACCGTGCCGGCCGCCCAGTCGGCCTGGAGCGGGACGCCGAGCGCCTCGAGGCCGGCGGCCATGACGCGGGTGTCCTGGCTGTCGAGCACCCCCGTCAGTTGGCTCGGGCCGCGGGCGAGCGCCGCACAGACGAGCGCGCGATTCGTGATGCTCTTGGATCCCGGCGGGCAGACGGAGCCGGTCACCGGATGCGCGACGACGGGGATCGGCAGCGGGTCGATCATGCGCGCTCAGCGGCCCGCCCGCCGGATGACAGGGTCGTCGAGCAGGGCGTTGAGCGGGGCCACCTGCTCCCCGCCGTCGCCGGCGATCCGCCACTCAGCCTTGGCTCGCGCGGGATTGGGCGGGTCGAGCGTGAGCCAGCGGGCCCCGAGGAACAGATGGTTCGCGGCCCGGCCGTCGGCATTGAACCAGCCTTCGACCACGGCCAACTCGATCCGGGGAGGAACCTGGTCCCGAGATATGCGTTTATTTTGTCCGTCCCACCGGTAGACGAGCAGATCGGGGCCGATCTCGACGATGGCGAAGGGTTTGCCGTCGATCTGGTAGTCGCGGCCCGCGTTCGCCGCAGCGAACGCCCGCTCCCGGAAGTTCGTGAACTCCCTGGCGTAGGTGGCGAACAGACGCCAGCTTTCGATCCGCGTGGCAGCTGCGACGTCGTCACCCACCTGATCGCCCGCGGCGTTGATCGCCCGGTCGGCGGTGTCGAACTCGCCCCGTTGGAGCGCCCCGTAGGCATCCCGCAGGGACTTGTCGAGGGCCTCCTGCATGCGGGCGCGCTCCTGCTCTGCCTGCCGCTGAGCCTCGTTCGCGGCCATCTCCGCCCGCCGCGCTTCCTCCGCATCCCGCGCGGCGGCGACCGCCTTCCGCTCCGCCATCTCCGCGTCCCGGCTGGCCTGTTCCTCCGTCCTCCCCCCAGGCCGGCGTTGCTCCGCCTGAGGCCTCTGGGCCTCCTCCGTCCCACGCCGCTCCGCGTCGCGCTCGGCGCGGAAGCGATCGCCGGCCCCAGCGTCATCAGCCGGCGGATCCGGCTGGCGGGACGGCTCCTGCCCCGGTTCCGCGGCCGGTTGGCTGCCGTTGGAAGCAGGTGATGCCGGCGGCTGATTCACCGCCACCTCGCCGGTGGAAGGATCCGGGAGAAGCATCAGATACAGCAACACGGCGGCCGAAGAAGCCAGCAGGACGAAGGATGTCAGCAGGAGCCCGCCGGCGCCCGACGACCGGCGGCTTTGCGTCGTCGTGTGACGCACCGTTGGGGTCAGCGAAGGACCCGGCCCGCGGTCGTCCTCAGCCTCGGCAAGCAGACGGGCGGGGGCGTCGGGGGCGTCCTCCGCGCCGACCCATCCGGAGGTGGAGCGAGCGAGGGGCGGGGGGAGCGGGGCGAACGAGGACGGCGGTTCCGGGGCCTCTGCCGACCTGCCGTCGAGGAAGGCCGCGGCCAGCAGCGTGTCGCGCACCTCTTCGATGCGGGCGACGAGGGCGGCGTGGGCCTTGGCGAAGGGACCGGGCGCGATCCGCCGCAGCGACTCGAGCCGGGCATCGGCGGCGCCGCTGATGGCCGTGGGATCGTTGCAACCGGGCGGCAGTCCGAGCACCCGGCCCGGATTACCGAGTTCGACGGCGTCGATGCCGAGCCATTCGCGACACGGGTCGAAAGCCATGGACGGATCGGGGGGGGCGGGAGGGGAGGGGCTCACCGACTCCTCAAGAATAGCAGACGTTCACGTCCGCCGCCGCCAGGCGGTCAACTCCGCCACGGAGTGCTGATGCTTTCGGGCCGTTTCCCGGATCACGAACGGGATGTCCTGCCGGTGGACCAGTCCGAAGGCCGGCTCCAGGTGGTGAACGAGGCCGGCGAACGTGGTCAGCGGCTCCCCGTGCTCCCGCCGGCCGCCGAGCCATTTCTCCTTCGGAGTGTATTCCTCCAGCCAGGTGTAGGGAGAGGTGATGACGAGCAGGCCGCCGGGCAGGATCCGGCTACGGATGCCCGCGAGGAACAGCGCCGGTTCGTAGAGGCGGTCGATCAGGTTGCCCGCGAACACGAGGTCGTAGTCGGTGGAGATCGCCTTCAGGTTGCAGGCGTCGCCCTGCGTGAAGAGCACCCGCGGGCCGAACTCGGCCAGCCCAAGCCGCTCCAGCGAGATCGTCCGATTGGTCGTCAGTTCCCCCTCGGTCGGAATCTCGTAGAGCACCTCGCCGCCTTCCTGGAGGCGAACACCCGACTGGATGAATCGCGCCGAGAAGTCGATCCCGTCCACGTGGTCGAAGTGCCGGGCGAACTCGAAGGCCGACCGGCCCACCGAGCAGCCGAGGTCGAGACAGCGGCGGCGGCGATCCGCCGGCACCAGCGGCACCGTGGCGGCCACGCAGGCGGCGGGGAAATTGGGCACGGCAAAGGGCAGGGAACCGGCCGTCCGCGCCTCGCCAACGCCTGAGGCGGGGGCACCGCCGGAGGCATGATCGCCGTAGTGAAACTCCAAATACTGCGTTACGAGCGTGTCGGTCTCGTAGAGCCGCGAGCCCGCCGTGGTCGCCTCGCTGCCGGGCTGCTCGACGATCGTGCGGAAGCCGGCGTGCTGGAAGAAGTGCCGCCGGAAGGCGTAGCGGGCGCTGGCCAGGGCCTCGTTGCCCGTCGAGATCCACGAGCCGCCCATGATCAGGTTGTGGCGGCCGTCGAAGGTGGGCACCGAGAAGTCGTCGTAGAGCGGATGCACCTCGAATCCCTTGAAGGGCATGATCGGCGTCCGCGTCCATTGCCAGACATTGCCGACCACGTCGCAGAACTCCCCCTGGGGAAACATCGTGACCGGGCAGGAGGAGGAGAACTTCTCGAGGTTGACGTTGCCCGGCGCCTCCCGCCAGATCGACTGGTCGAACTCGAGCTGGCCGAGGGAGGCGGCGATGGCATCCTGATGCAGGGCGTGCCAATGCGCCTCCGTGGGGAGGCGCACGTTTTCGTGGCTCTCCCTGGCCAGCCAGGCGCAATAGGCCTCGGCCTCCAGGCAGTTGACTTCCACCGGCCAGTCGAGCGGCAGCGGGATCTCCTCGAGGAGGTTCCGCTGCCGGTAGTCGCCGCCCCGTTCCAGCCAGAACCGGGGGTGCCTGGCCTTCGTGTAGTGCAGCCAGCCGCGGCCCTCCTCCGTCCAGAGCGACTCGTCGCGGTAGCCGTCGGCCTCGATGAACCGGAGAAACTCCGCGTTCGAGACCAGCCGGCGGGACGCGCGGAACTCGGGAAGCGTCAACTCGTCGTGGCCGTACTCGTTGTCCCAGCCGTAGGTCCGGTCGCTCGCCGGTTTTCCAAGACGGACGGTGCGGCCGCGGACGGGCAGCCACTCGTTGGCCGGCGGCACGCCGACGGCGGGGCAGGCGGACCAGAGCCGCCGCTCCTCGGGCGACAACGCATCGCCGTGCCGCAGGCTTTCCAGCGGCATCATCCGCATGATCACGCTCGAGGTTTCGAGGTGGATCCGCTCGTGCTCGATGCCCATCAGGATCACCCAACCCGGCGAGTTCCAGGCGATCGGCAACTCGAGCGGCATGGTCGCGAGAAACTCGTCCACCCGTTCCCGCACCCGCAGCCGGTAGTCGCGCACGGCCGGCACGCTCGGCCAGTCGTAGTGCGCCGTGTTGAGGTCGTCCCACGACATCTCGTCCACGCCGACGGCCATCATCGCCGCGAGTTTGGGGTCGAGGCGATCCGGGACGAACCGGCCGGCCGTCAGTTTGTTCACATAGAACACCGCCGGGTGGGCGAAGTAGAAGATCAGCGGATGCCGCAGCGGCTCGTGCCGGACGTAGTAGGCGGCATCGTCCCGGATCAGGTCGAACAGCCGGTCGTAGGCCTCGCAGGTCTGGTGGAAGTACCGCCGCAGGGCCTCCCGTTTTGCGGCCACGGGATCCGCGGCGGACGGGTCGGCGTCGAGCCGAAGGGTGTGGGTCGGAGTGACCGGAACGGAGAGATCCGCAAACGGGTGCGTGGCGGCGCTGTCGCGGCGGCCGCGGCCGGTGGCGGTCGGATTCATCGAGGCGCCCTGCAACCCGTCGTTATCGAGAGCCATGCACTGTAGCAAACGCCTGCAGGCGGGCCAGCAGCGGTGAGGGAATCGGGGCCGCTGCCGCCAGCAGGCTTCCCACCACGGCGCCACGGTGGCAGTTGTCGCCGCCGCAGCGGGCGTTGGCGACCACGCCGGCGGTGAAGTCGCCCGCGTGGCGATACGCGAGCGCCAGGGACGCCGGAAACGCTTCGTCGATGTAGCAGGCGCTCGAGAGCGTGCCGCCCACGAGCCGGCGGTCGTCGAGATTCTCCCAGGCGGCGAGCTTGGCCGCGGAGATCCAGTCGCGGCCCTGCTCCAGGATCGCCTCGCGGAGCGCGGCTGCTGCCTCCGCGGCGGCGCGGGCCGGCGCCTCCGGCCGGGGCAGCACATCGACCAGGATCTTCACGAGCGTGTCGGCCGCGGCCAGCACGTCGGGATCCTTGTGGGTCAGGCTCACGTGCCGTCGGACGATATCCCGCAGGTCGTGGTGTCGGGGGCCGAGGGCGGCCACCAGGGCGGGCACCGGCACCAGCCCCCCGATATGGACGTCGCGGACGCCGCAGTTGAGCGGCTTGCGGCCGGAGGCAAGGTTCGTGAAGAAGTGGCGATGGTATTCCTCGACGTAGGTGTCGTGATGCCAGCCCGGCTCCAGCATCAGCGCCACGTAGCGGTCGAGCCACTGCCCGGCGTCGTACTCCCGCTGGCGCCGGATCAGTTCGAACAGCTCCGCC
>JBJTPO010000550.1:0-2353 GCA_046075145.1 Planctomycetota bacterium | reverse complement strand
CGGATCGTGGTCACGGAGGTTCCCTACCAGCAGACGCGCGACGCGATCGAGGAAAAGATCGCCGAGCTGGTCAACGAGGACCGGATCAAGGGCATCTCCGCGATCCGCAACGAGAGCGACCTCAAGGAGCCGGTCCGGCTGGTGCTCGAGCTCAAGCGGGACGCCGACCCCGACGTCGTCCTCAACCAGCTCTACCAGTTCTCCCCGCTGCAGACGTCGTTCTCGCTGATCTTCCTGGCGTTGGTCGACGGCAAGCCGCGGATCCTCTCGTTCCGCGAGATGCTCACGGAGTTCCTCCGCCACCGGACCACGGTCATCCGCCGGCGGACCGAACACCTACTGGCCAAGGCCCGCAGCCGCAAGCACACCCTCGAGGGATTGCTGGTGGCGTTGGCCAACATCGACGAGGTGATCAAGATCATCCGCTCGTCGAAGTCGCAGGCCGAGGCCAAGGAGCGGCTCTGCCAGCTCGAGGCGCCGGCAGCGCTCTTGGAGCGGGCCCTCGGGTCCGAGGGCTTCGCGCTGCTCCAGGAAGAGCGGGGCGCGGCCGAGACCTACGGGCTCTCGCCGGTGCAGGCCGACGCCATCCTTCGGCTCACGCTGGGCCAACTCGTCAACCTCGAGCAGGAGAAGCTCGGCGGCGAGCACCGCGAACTGCTCGCCAAGATCGGCGAGTTTCGCCGGATCCTGTCCGACGACGCCAACATCAAGGCCCTGATCCGCGAGGAACTCGTGGGCCTGGAGCAGAAGCACGCCGACGGGCGGCGGACGGAGATCAGCGGCGAGGCGGGCGACATCCGCGACATGGCCGAGCTGATCACCGAGGCCACCATGGTGGTCACGATCAGCCGGGCGGGCTACGTCAAGCGGACGGCAGCCGATGTCTACCGGGCCCAGCGGCGCGGCGGCAAGGGGATCAAGGGCACCAGCACCGACGAGGAGGATCCGATCGAGCACCTGTTCGTGGCCAGCACCCACGACTGGCTGCTCGTGTTCACCACGCTCGGCAAGGTGTTCTCGATGCGGGTGTTCGAGCTGCCCGAGCTTGCCCGCGACGCCAAGGGGCGGGCCCTCGTGAACCTGCTGGAGTTCGAGCCGGGCGAGAAGGTGGCCCAGTGCCGGGCGGTGGGGGGCTTCGAGGATCCGAACCAGTTCCTGATGCTGGCCACCCGCGGCGGCGTGGTGAAGAAGACCGCGCTCGAGCAGTATCGTCGCCGCCGCACCAAGGGGCTGATCGCGGTCAAGCTCCGCGAGGGAGACGAACTCGTGGGGGCGGTGATCACGAAGCCGGGTGACGAGCTGGTGCTGGCCACCGCCAAGGGGATGGCGATCCGGTTTCCCGAGTCGGATGCCCGACCGATGGGCCGCGACACCAGCGGCGTCCGTGGGATCAAGCTCGGCACGGGCGACCAACTCGTGGGCATGGTGGTGGCCGATCCCGAGGCCACGCTGCTCACGGTCTGCGAGAACGGCTACGGCAAGCGGACACCCTTCGGCGCCGGTACGCCGCTGACCGGCCCAGCGCCCGACGAGGGGGGCGAGGAGCCCGCCGCAGAAGCCGCCGAGCCGGCCGACGGCGAGGGGGAGGACGGCCCCAGTGGGATGCGATATCGCACCAAGCACCGCGGCGGAAAGGGCGTGCGGGACATCAAGACGACCGCCCGCAACGGCCGCGTGGTCTCGGTCGTGGCCGTGGGCGACGGTGATCAGGTCCTGATGATGACGGCCCGCGGAAAGATCCAGCGGGTGAACGTGGCCGAGATCCGGCCGATGGGCCGGAATACGCAGGGCGTGCGGATCATGCGGCTCGACGAGGGAGACTCGCTCGCCGCGATGGTGACCGTACCGCCGAGCGAGCAGGAGGAGGCGGAGGGGCCGCCGCCGGCCGAATAGCGAGCGGAGGCGGAGCATGCGGATCGGCGTCGTCGGCACCGGCTATGTGGGGCTCGTGACGGGCACCTGTTTCGCCGACAGTGGCAATACCGTCACCTGTATCGACATCGATGCGGCGAAGGTGGCCCGGCTCGATCGCGGCGAGATCCCGATCTACGAGCCGGGGCTCGCGGATCTGGTCGAACGCAACGTCCGTGCCGGACGGCTGGCGTTCACCACCGACACCGCCGCCGCCGTGCGGAACGCCGACATCGTCTTCCTCGCGGTCGGCACCCCGCCTGCCGCCGACGGATCCGCCGATCTGACCGCCCTGTGGAAGGTGGTCGACGGCATCGCCGCGCACGTGCGTGAGGATGCGATCGTGGTCACGAAAAGCACTGTCCCGGTCGGCACCTTTGCCGGCATCGAACGGCGTCTGCGTGAGCGCGCCGGCCGGGCATGCCGGGTCGCCAGCAACCCG
>JBJTPO010000549.1:0-11280 GCA_046075145.1 Planctomycetota bacterium | reverse complement strand
GCTTCAACAAGAGCCACTCCACGGCCTACGCGCTGCTTGCCTTCCAGACGGCCTACCTCAAGACGCACCATCCGACCGAGTTCATGGCCAGAACCTCCTCCATCACCGGGTGGAGGAACTCGGCCCGCTTCCGGCCGTGCTTCACGTTGACGTATTCATCGACCATGCCCCCTTCGAGCGGCCCCGGGCGGTAGAGGGCGTTGACGGCCACGATGTCGAGAAAGTGGTCGGGCTTCATCCGCTGGAGCAGGTCGCGGATCCCGCCGCTCTCGAGCTGGAAGATGCCCTTGGTCTCGCCGCGACAGAGCGTGGCGAAGGTGGCCGCGTCGTCGAGCGGGAACGTGAGCGGATCGAGCCGGCGGCCCTGGGTGCTCGCGATCACGTCGAGCGTCTTGGCGACGACGGTGAGATACCGCAGGCCGAGGAAGTCCATCTTCATCAGCCCGGCCCGCTCGACGTCGCCCATCGCCCACTGGGTGATCACTTCCTCCTTGCCCGTCACCCGGCAGAGCGGCACGTATTCCACGAGCGGGCGGTCGGCGATCACCACCGCGGCGGCGTGGGTGCCGACGTTGCGAGCCAGCCCCTCGATCCGCTTGGCAAGGTCGACCAGCTCAGCCACCTCGGCATCGGCCTCGCAGGCCGTGGCGAGCTGCGAGCCCGGTGCGGCCGCATCCTCGAGCGAGATCCCCAGCTGGTCGGGCACCAGCGCCACGATCTGATCGACCCGGGGCACGGGCATGCCGAGCGCCCGCCCCACGTCGCGGATCGCGGCACGGGCGGCGAGCGTGCCGAAGGTGCCGATCTGGGCGACGTTGGCCTCGCCGTACTTCTGCTTGACGTAGTCGATGACCTCGCCCCGCCGCTCCTTGCAGAAGTCGATGTCGATATCGGGCGCTTCCAGCCGGTTGACGTCGAGGAACCGCTCGAAGAGCAGGTCGTATTCCAGCGGGCAGACGTGCGACAGGTAGAGCGAGTAGGCGACCAGCGCGCCCACGCCCGAGCCTCTGGCCGCCGCCGGGATCTCCCGCTCGCGGGCATACCGCACGAAGTCCCAGACGATCAGGAAGTAACTGGCGAACCCGAGCGTGTCGATCACGCCCAGCTCGCGGTCGAGCCGCTCCATCACGGCGGAGTGCAGCTCGCCGGCGCCGCCCGCGGCCGGCGGACGGCCGTCGGCCCAGCGCTTGGGCACCGCCGCATACCGCTCCCGCAGCCCGTCGAGGCAGAGCCGCCTCAGCTCCTCCGAGGCCGTCCGGCCGCCGGGCACGTCGAAGCCGGGGAAGTGCCGCTTGCCGAGTTCGAGGTCGATCGAGACCGAGTCGGCGATCTCCTGGCTGCGGGTCACGGCCCCCGTGACCAGACCGCGGTCGAGCCCGGCGAAGGCGGCATGCATCTCCTCGGGGCTCTTGAGGAAGAACTCGCTCGAATCCATCCGCATCCGCGAGGCATCGCTGCGGAACCGGCCGGTGTTGACGCAGAGCAGGATGTCCTGGGCCTCGGCGTCCTCGCGGTTGACGTAGTGACAGTCGCAGGTGGCCACCGGCGGGATGCCGAGCTCCCGCGAGAGATCGAGCGCCGCCTCCGTCACCTGCCGCTGCACCTCCAGGCCGTTGTCCTGGATCTCGATGAAGTATCGGTCACCGAAGGTCTGGCGGAACCAGCCGGCCACCTCGCGGGCCTCGGTCAGCGACTCCGCCTGGCCCGGCGCGGCCCCGATCAGCGACCGGGCGAACTCGCTCGACAGACAGCCTGAGAGGCAGACGAGCCCCGCGCCGAACTGCTCGAGCAGTTCGCGGTCGATCCGAGGCTTGAAGTAGAAGCCCTCCAGATAGGCCTTGGTGGCCAGCTGCAGCAGGTTGGCGAAACCAGTCCGGTCGCGGGCCAGCAGCGTGAGGTGGTAGCTCGAATCCTTCTGGCTGCCGGCGTCCTTCTGGAAGCGGCTGCCGGGCGCGATGTAGGCCTCGTAGCCGATGATCGGGTTCAGCCCCGCCGCCTTGGCGGTGGTGTAAAACTCGAGCGCGCCATGGAGGTTGCCGTGGTCGGTGATCGCCAGGGCGTTCATTCCCAGCTCGGCCGTGCGTGCCACGAGCCGGTCGATGGAGCTGGCCCCGTCGAGCAGGCTGTAGTGGCTGTGGCAGTGGAGGTGGGTGAAGGGGAGCGTGCTCATCCGTGGGCCTCGCGGGGAAGGACTCAGTTTAGCGACCCGCGCCGCGACGGTTGGGCGCGGGTCGCTCACGACACGATCGAAGCCCCCCGGCACGAGCCGGGGGAGGCCGCGAGCTACCCGGAAGGGCGTCAACCGCCGCCGATTTCGCGCAGCAGCTGCGCGAGCCGGGCCTGAAGATCGAGGATCGCCTGCCAGTCGGGAAACTCGAGCTCCACTTTCTCCGCGTTGCCCCTCATCACGGCCCCTTCCGTCGCGGTCCGCAGCACGTTCTGCACGTACTCCAGGAGTTCGCTGAGTTCGGCCGACTGGGCGGGGCTCAGCCGCTCGGGCAGCGGCGGCGCCTCGCTGGGCAGCAGCGGCGACCGGACCGACTCGACGTCCTCGATGACGTCCGAGTTCTGCGCCTCGAACCGCCGCATTCGCTCACGGAGCTGCGTGCCGCGGCCGCCCTCGCCCTCGGGATGGCGGGCCGCGATCCGCCGGTCGATGTCGCTGTGGGAGCCGACCAGGAGCAGCGACCGGCCCAGCGAGATCATGTCGCCGTCGCGGACGATCCGAACCTGGATGTCTTCACCGTTGACCTTGGTGCCGTTGGTGCTCTCGAGGTCGGTGGCGACGATCTTGTCGTTGTCGGCCTGGAGCTTGAGGTGGTAGCGGCTGATCCGCTCGTCATTGAGCTGGATCGAGTTGCCCTCCTCGCGGCCGATGGTCACCGGCGTCGGCACGCGATCGAACACGCGGCCGCGATCGGCCCCGTGGAGGACTCGCAGCGTGATGTAGGCCATGTCGTGCTTTCGTCCGCCGGCCGCCGCCGCGAGCGGCGGATGCCCTGGAACCGGCTGCTCGGACGTCACCTCCAAGAGTCAAGCATATCCGGCGCCGCAGGGCGGGGCGAACGTCCGGTCCCGGGCCGCCCGCCGGCCGATGGAGGCTGTCCGGAAAAACCGTTACGATCCCCTCCATGCGTCCGTAGCTCAATTGGATAGAGCATCGGTCTTCGGAACCGAGGGTTGCAGGTTCGAGTCCTGCCGGGCGTATTGGAGTTGGGGATCCAGCGGCGGAGCGAGGCCCAAAGGGATCGCGACGCCAGAATCGTGGACTGCAGGTTCGAGTCCTGCCGGGCGTATTGGAGTTGGGGATCCAGCGGCGGAGCGAGGCCCAAAGGGATCGCGACGCTATTCGGCCGTAGCTGCAGCGGCGTCCTGCGTGTTCTTGGCGGGCTGCCCACCGACCGGCGGCCCGAGCCGGCCGATCAGTCGCGCCTGCTCATCGAAGAACTCCACGGCTCCGTGCCGTGATTCGGCGGTCGTCCCCACCGCCATGGCATCGACACCCTGCGGATCCCGGATCTCGATCCGGCCGCCCCCGCCCCCCTCCACGCGGCCGGCGTGGATGATGATCGCGTCGGCCTCGCCAAGGACGGCCAGTTCCCGACAGACCACCGTGTCGGCCGAAATCGTCCGGCCGGCGGCAGGGCTCGCGTCGAGCCCGAGTTGCCCGCGCATCGCCAGCCCGATCGCCAGCAGCAGGAGCGGGTAGACGGTCCAACGTTCGGCGGTCGTCATGGTTCAGTCCGCATGCTTCTGTCGCAGCCGGGCCGACAGCCGGAGGATGTGGTGCACCCGCTCGAACTGGTCGAGCCAGTCGGATACCACCGCCGCAATCGCGTCGGCCGGCGGGGGCACCGCCCCAGACGAGCAGCTCTCGCCGAGCTGGGACGCCACGGCCGACCGGTAGGCCGAAAGCGTGCGGTCGCCATAGAAGAGGATCGGCGTGAAGTCCTCGCTGAAGAAGGCCGCCACCGGCACCCGCTGCCCGCCGCAAACCTTGAGGTGCGCCGCGATCTGCGGCAACGCATCGCGATCGAGGAGCCGCAGGTCGATGGCCGGGGCGGCGGCGGCGAAGCGGGCGAAGATCGGGCACTGGTTGACGCAGTCGCCACACCAGGCGCCGGCCAGCACGAGCACCGGCATCCGGCGGACGAAGCCGCCGAGCAGGGCCCGCTGCGAGCCGGTCAGCGAGACCCGGCTGTGGAAGGCGTTCCACCGTTCCCGCTGCTCGGGCGTGGCGTGGCGGTCGAGAAACCGGTCGTAGGGCAGCGCCGCGGCGAAGGCCGCGGCCCACGCCTCAGAGGTCGGGGGCACGCCGGCATCGGCGATCGGGGGCGTGGCGTCGGCGAGCGGAATGGGGGACGACATGGATCTCCTTGCAGCGAACAGGTCGGCAAACCGGGAATCGAGCCGTCGCGGATGATACGCCGTCGCCTGCGTCCCTGCCGCCTTCGTCGCCAAACCGCCTCAGAGATTCTCCGCCTGGCAGGCTGCGGCAACGAGGCAGTCGAGGTGGGATTTCGGACCACTTCTGCCGCGGCAGAAGCGGCCTTGACCCGGGAAAAAACGCCGTCTACTGTCCCCCCCGCCTGAAGGCCATGGGGTTGACCGCAAGGAACGACCCACTCGCCGATGGTGGCGGCACGGAAGCCGGCCACCGGCGGCGAGCGAGACAACTCGAAGACCGTCCAATCGCTCCCGGAAACGGTTCAGGTTCTCCGCCCCCCTGGGACCTGGACCGTTCCGGGGGCCTTTAATCTTTAAGGCAGCAGGGGCATCCCTGCCCCCTGCTGCCTTGAGCCGGCGGAGGGACAGCTGAAGTGTCCCTCGCCGGCTGAAGCGGTCGCCCCTCCGGGCTCCCGCGGCCGCCGCGGAGCGGCGGCTCACGGCGATCCAAGCCCCCCGGCGTCAGATTCGTCTACGCGAAGGTCGCCGCGCCACAACGCGCACGACCACGGCCGCCCGGATGTGCGGCCGGCGGCAGCGGCCGAAGGCCGGAGTGCCGCCCGGGCTGCAGGGGGCATGGATGCCCCTGCAGCCCTCAAACTGGAGGCGGCGGGAGTCGAACCCGCGTCCCGTGATGTTTCGATACGAACGTCTACGTGTGTGTCCGGTCAACTTGGATCTCGTCCGCGCGTCCCCGGCCGACAGGGTGCGTCGCAGACCAGCCCGGAACGTTTTTGACCCCGGCCGTACCAGGCGGTGAATCGGGGCGAGTCGGATTTGGCGACCGATTGGGAGGCCCTTCCGACTGGGGCCATCGCTCGGGGCTACTTAGTTAAGCAGCCAGAGAAAACTGAGCTTCGGCAATTGAAGCTTTGGTCGACTTTTAACGTGGCCAGCCGACCAACCACGACACGCAATCCTTACCTCCAGCACCCGGTCGATACCGTTACGCCCCCGAAGGGAACCTGCTGCCCGAATCACCATGCCCGCCATGATTTCGCAGTGCGCGAGCGAGTCCGCTCTCGCACGGTCGATGGCGGCACGTGGGCAAGCCATGGCAGGCGGGTGTTTCGGCACCCGATGCCATCGCTGACGAGATGATACAAAACCGCACGGCCTGTAGGGGTCGTAGCGAAGAAAAACCCTTGATTTCCCGAACCTCCGGGCCCCCGGCCACCCACCGGACACCCCGGCAAGGGATACTTGAGTCGAGACAACTCCGTCGGCCTGCCCCCTGCCGCCCGAACGGCACCCGGCTCAAAGTTGACGCTCCTTCGCCACCGGACGTACCTTCCATCATGTCGTCGCGCCTGTTGACCGCCATCCGCTCTGACCGCTTCATGGCTGCACCAGCCCTGCTCGCACGGGCCACCGTGCTCGCCGCTCTCGTCGTCGCATCGGCGGCCGCTCCGGCCCCGGCCCAGGAATGGGCCCGCAAGATGTTCACCGTCACGAGCCACAACTTCGGCACCGTGGCCAAGGGCTCGAAGACGGAATACCGTTTCGTGTTCCGCAACGTCTACAACGAGGATGTCCACGTCGTCGGCGTCCGCACGAGCTGCGGCTGCACCTCCCCCTCGATCACCAAGCGGGATCTCAAGACCCACGAGACCGCCGAGGTGGTCGCGACCTTCAACACCCGGACCTTCCAGGGCCAGCACGGCGCCACGCTCACGGTCACCTTCGACAAGCCCTTCTACGCCGAGGTGCAGCTGCGCGTGGCGGGCAACATCCGCGGCGACGTGACCTTCGACCCACCCTTCGTCGATCTGGGCACGGTCGATCTTGGCAAGGGCTCGGAGCGGCAGGTGCGGGTGACGCGGCTCGGCTCGTCGCCCTGGGAGATCAAGGATGTCCGCAGCGCCAACCCCAACTTCGAGGTCGCGCTCTCGAAGCCGACGCGGGAGGGTGGCCGGACGATCTACGACCTTACCACCCGCCTCAAGCCGGGCACCCCGGCTGGATACGTCAAGGGCCAACTGATTCTCGTCACGAACGATCCGCGGGCCACCCAGATCCCCATGGACGTCGAGGGCCGCGTGGTGGCAGAGGTGACCGTGAGCCCGCAGTTGCTCGCGCTCGGCTCGGTGCCGGCGGGCGAGACGATCACCAAGAACGTGGTCATCCGGGCCAACCGCGAGTTCAAGATCACCGGTGTGTTCTGCTCCGATGGCTGCCTGACCTGCGAGCCGAAGACCACGGCCGCCCGGGTCCACATCCTGCCGGTCACCTTCCATGCCGGCGACGCGGTCGGCAAGGTCGAGCGGGAGTTGCGGATCGCCACCGATCTGGGCGAGGGTGCCGTGCCAGTGGTGACCGTACAGGCCCAGGTCGAGGCCGGCGGCGACGACGGCGCCGCCGCGGCGCCCGCGGCGGAGCAGGCCGTCAGCCTGCCCTAGGCCCGGGCCGCGGCCGGGCTTCCGGGGTGATGGCGGGCGTCATCCCCCTTGCTCGCGGAAGGGGGCTTTCATGGCCTTGCGGGCAAGGGCGAATAGTCGCGCGGGGCCGGGCCAACATAGAGCGAAAGCGGGCGGATCAGGCGGTTGTCTCCCACCTGCTCGATGACGTGGGCCGTCCAGCCGCTCATCCGGGCGACGACGAAGATCGGCGTGAACACCTTCACGGGCAGGCCGAGCGCGTGGTAGACGCGGGCCGCCGGCCAATCGAGGTTGGGCTTGAGCTGCTTCCGCTCGAGCATGATGCCCTCGACCTCCGCGGCCAGCTCCTCGATCGGCTCGCTGGCCGTGCCCCGCACGAGCGCGTGACAGAGTTCGCCGAGCAACTTCGCCCGCACGTCGCCATCCTTGTAGACGCGATGGCCGAAGCCCATCACCACCCGCTTGGCGGCGAACTGCTCCTCGACCCAGGCCCGGGCCCGGTCGGCGGTGCCGATCGCGCCGAGCACCTCGAGCACCTTCTCGTTGGCCCCACCGTGGAGCGGCCCCTTGAGGGCACCGATCGCGGCGGTGATGGCGGAGTGCATGTCGGAGCCGGTCGAGGCCACGGTGCGGGCGGCGAAAGTCGAGGCGTTGAACTCGTGCTCCGCGTAGAGCACGAGCGTGGTGCCGAAGATCGCCGTCTCGGCCGCCGTCGGCGCGCGGCCCGTGAGCCGCTCGAGCAGGGCCGCGGCCAGCGGGGCGTCAGGCCAGGGGGCGACGGGTCGGCCCGCGGTCAGGTCGATCCAGGCGGCCAGGAGCGCAGGCGTCTGCCCGAGCAGCCGCTCGGCCTGGGCCAGGAGCGCGGCGCGGCCGCCCGGAGCGTTGTCCTCCTCGACCAGCCCGAGCATGCTTATTCCAGTGCGGAGTGCGTCCATCGGCGAGGCCCCGGGCGCTGTCGCCGCCAGCCGCTCGAGCGCGGCGAGCACCGGATCGGGAATCGCACGGGCCGCCGCGGCCACCCGCGTACGAAAACCCGCCAGGTCGGCCGCCGTCGGCAACTCGCCGTGCAGTAGCAGCCAGGCCACCTCCTCGAAGTCGCCGGCACGGGCGAGCGGCTCGATGTCGTAGCCGCGGTAGCGGAGTGTGCCGGAAAGCGAGCAGATCGCCGTCTGGCCGGCCACGATTCCGGCGAGACCTTTGGCAAAATCGGTGGTCGCGGGAGCGGTCATGGAACCGGAGGCGGTCATCGAAGCGGCGGCGGTCATCAAAGCTCCTGGCGGGCGGCGGCGGGGCCGGCACGGTGGCGGTCGGGATCGGCGGGGTCGTAGCCGAGCATCTCGTAGAGCTCTTCCCGCGACTGCATCAGGTCGAGCAGGCTCTCCTGGGTGCCCTCGTCGGCGAGCACGGCGAGCCCCGCCTCCATCGCCTTCATCGCCAGCCGCAGGAGCGTGACGGGATAGAGGATGGCGCCGAAACCGAGCACGGCAAGGTCGGGAATGGAGATCAGCGGACTGCGGCCGAACTCCGTCATGTTGGCGAGCAGGAGCGGCCCGCCGGCGAACGCCCGACCCACCTGGCCAAACTCGTCCCGCGACGGCAGCGCCTCGGGGAACAGCCAGTCGGCCCCGGCCGCGGCGTAGCGATCGAGCCGGGCGAGTAGGTCGTCGAAGCCGTTCACGCCGCGGGCGTCGCTGCGGCCGATGATCACGGTGGCCGGATCGCGGCGGCCTGCGCAGGCCGCGGCGATCCGCTCGGCCATCACGACCGGCTCGATGACCTGCTTGCCCCCCAGGTGCCCGCACCGTTTGCCGCCGGTCGCGGCCTCGCCAGGCTGATCCTCGAGCTGGATCGCCGCCGCCCCGGCCGCCTCGAGCAGCCGCACGGTCTCCTCGATCTCACGTGGCCCCCCGAAGCCGGTGTCGGCGTCCACCACGACCGGGATCGTGACGGCCCGGGCGAGGATCCGCGTCTGCTCGACGAGCTGGTCGCGGGTGAAGAGGCCGATGTCGGGCACGCCCAGCGTGCCGGCGGAAAACGCGGCCCCCGAGAGATAGACGGCGTCGAAGCCGGCTCCTTCCACGAGCCGCGCGGCCAGCGCGAAGGGTGCGCCGACGATTCCCAGCGTCTCCCCTTCGGCCGCCGCCCTGAGCGCCGCTCCGGCGGCGGCGGTCGCCGGTCCGATCGGGGCCGGGGTCGCCGGGTCGGTCATGCGCTGGCCTCGCGAGTATTCTGGACGCGGTCCGGCGCCGCAGCCGGCACCGAGACGGCCGTTATAGGTGCGATCGATGGCGAACGAAAGCGACGGCTGCGACGCGGCGGCAGCCGGCGATCCCTGGGGGCGCCAACTCTGCCGCCGGTTCGCTGAACTGGCGGCCATCGCGGCCATCTTCGCCGCCGCCGGCGCCTGGCCCGTGCCCGACGTGAACGAGACGGTCTATTTCACGAAGGCCCGCCATGCGGCCGACCCCACCTACGCCGCCGGTGACTTCTTTCTCGAGACGCCCGACGCGCATGGCGTCTTCTACCTGCTGCTCGGCCCGCTGGCCGCGACGCTGCCACTGGAGACGGCCGCCTGGATCGGCAGGCTCGCCGGCTGGCTGGCGCTGGCCATCGGATTCCGTCACCTCGCGCGGCCGCTTCTGACCGGCCCGCCAGCCCGCGGTGCGTGGGCCAGGATCGCCGCGGCTGCGCTCTTCAGTGTGGGCCTGCGATTCACGTCGGCCGCGGGCGAGTGGGTGATCGGCGGCTGCGAGGCGAAGGTATTCGCCTGGGCGCTGGTGCTGGGCGGGGTCGGGGAACTGGTCCGGGGCCGGTCCGCCCGAGCCTGGTGCCTGCTGGGCGGCGCGACCGCATTCCATCCGATCGTGGGTGGCTGGGCGATGGTGGCCGCCGTGGCGGCAAGCGCATGGTCATGGCGCCAACCTCGCGGCATCCCCCTTGCTCGCGCGAGGGGGCTTTTATGGCCGCTTGCAGGCCTGTCAGGATCACCGGGGGCCACCGTCGCGCTCCTTCTCTCGGGGGCGGTGCTGGCGGCGGCGGGTGTCGTGCCGGCGATCCTGCTCTCGGCGGGCGTTGATGCCGCCACGCGGGCCGAGGCTGCCCGGATCTACGTCGTCGAGCGGCTCCACCATCACCTGCTGCCGCGGACGTTTCCGGTGGGCTTCATCCCGCGGCACGTGCTGGCGATCATCGCCTGGTGGCTGCTCGACCGCCTCGCGAACGCCAGCGTGGCCCGGGCCCGGCTGACGCGATTCACCCTCGCCGCCCTCGGGATCTCGCTGACGGGGCTGGCCATCGCGGCCTGCGAACCCTGGGCGCCAGCGACCGTCCACGGCCTGCTGCGGTTCTACTGGTTTCGCCTGGCCGACGTGGCGGTGCCGCTCGCGCTCGCGCTCGCGACGGCCGCGGTGCTCGCCGACGACGTCGCCTGCGGTCGGCTGTTCCCCTTGTCACCGCGGGTGGTCCGCGGTCTCGTCAGCATCCTGCTCCTGGCGGACCTCGCGGCCGAGTCGAAACACTGGCCGCTCCCGGGCCGCGCGCTTGTCGCCCGCGGTGATTCAAAGGTCGAGTCTGGAGCGTGGGCCGACATCTGCGGGTGGGTGCGGAGACACGTGCCGCCGGGCACGTCTGTGCTCACGCCCCGCGGTGCGGCCAGCTTCACCTGGCTGACGGGGCTGCCGGAGGTGGTCGCCTGGAAGAACAGCCCGCAAGACGCCGCCTCGCTCGTGGAGTGGCGGAAGCGGATCACCGACTGCTTCTCGTCCGACGGCACGATCCGCGACATGGAGCGCTCGACGGCCGCGCTCGGTGAATCGCGGATGCGCCAGATCGCCGACCGCTATGGGGCGCGGATCGCGATCGTACCGCTCGATTGCCCCGGCCTCGCGGAACTGCCCTTCGAGCGGCTCCATGCCAACGACCGCTACGTGGTGATCGAACTCGCGCACTGAGCGGCGGCCGGCGCGGGCGCGTGCTCAGAGCGGCACGCCGAGCTTGGCCGCCTTGAGACGGATCACGTGCTGGAAGGCGGGGAACGGATACTTCTTGCCCCGGCCGATCGCCCAGGTGTAGGTGGCATCGACCACCTCGACCGGGAGTTCGCCCCCTTGCACGAGGTCGGCCACCTGTCCGCAGAAGGCCACGTCGGCGGGCGCCTTGACCCGCAGGCCGGTGACCAGCCGGTCGGCCAGGTCGGCGATGCTCCCGGGCGCCCGCTCGACCGCCGAGGCCTGGACCGTCAGCACGCACACCAGCAGCAACCACGACGCGAACCGCATGGGGGCATCTCCCGGAGGGCCGCGGAGGTTCGCAGGACCGGAAAAGCCGGTCAAGACCTGTACGGCTGCCGGGGCATCCCTGCCCCCTGCAGCCTTGGCGGCCCTCGGGCCTTCGGCCGCCGGCCGCACTGGCTTCCCGCCCACCGGGCCATCCCTGGCCCCGGCGGGCTTGCCGTTCC